>PHBN01000302.1 GCA_002840635.1 Deltaproteobacteria bacterium HGW-Deltaproteobacteria-1 | reverse complement strand
TGCAGGCGACATCGACATCTGCCGGATTCTCGGATACGAGTCTGCCATGATCGGGGACCGCAGGAACAAGCCCTATGGAAAGCCGCTCATTTCGGAAGACGTGGTGGGCAGGATCAGAAACATTAAGGACTTCGTATCGGATAGAGCGGTGGACTGCTTCGGCAAGGCCATGGACGTGCTTGGCCTTTATGGCGCGGACCGGGACTGGGACATCGAGAAGCACTGGCGCGACATAAAGATCGTTCAACTCTGGATGGGCGGCAAGCAGCTCTGCCAGATGGAGGCCGCCCGGTACTTCTTTAACTGCGAAACCCTCTGAGGTGACCATGGACAACAGACAGGATACAGGAATGTTGGAAAATCAAACAAAAGTTGCTGAAGAGCTCCTCGCCAGCACCCCATTCAAGGACAGCCTGCGGCTGTTCCTGAAGAACATCGACCCCGAGTCCGGCCCCGCCCTTGTCCGCACACTGATGGGCAAAGACGTTGAGGTGCCCATGGCAGTGATGAGCGCCATGCCGTTAATCGCGAACTGCTTCATCAAGATTGCCATGGAGCTGGTGGTGCAAGTCCGCAAATACCCTGCCCCGTTGCTTACAGGCATGACCCAATCCCTGCTGCAGGATGTGGACAGGGAAACCCTTGTCCGGCTCATCAGAGAGATGCGAGAACTGGGCAAAGACATGGCCCCTGTCTTCAGGGCCTTTTCAGAATCCCTCGAAGAGCAGTCTTCCATCCCGTTGTCGTCAACAATATGACCGGAGCACTCACCGAGCTGGCAAGTCAACTGAACAGGCTGCCGCCCGAGCTCGTTAAATCATTCATGGCAAGCCTAGCCGACGACATCGACCGCGACGCAGTCAGGGAGTGTGGAAGAGCCTGGGCCAATCTTGCCTCTTCCATGCTGCAGGACTCGCCGGAGCTTAAGGCTCTTGTTGTCCAGACAATCCTTGCCGAGGGACCCAGGATCAATGCCAATGCCATTAATGCCTTCTCTCGTTTCGTGAACGGCCTCACCCGGGACGACCCTGAGGCGTTAGGCAGATTCGTCTCCCAGGTGACGGAAAACGTTGATGGTAAAGAGCTGAGCAAAGCCGCTGCCGCCATGACCAACGCATTTCTCGATCAGAAATTGCACCTGGGGTCCTGGTTATGGAAACTGATGCGGGGCAGGATGAAAAAGAAATTCGGGATATGAAAAATGTGTAATACCAATTTGCATTCAAAGGATAACGCGGCAGTAAGGAGGAGCCTCCGCAGACGCATTATTGATGCGTTGAGGAAACCGACCCCCTGTGAGGGTGGCACGGACGATGCTAACAAAGCTGGCCAAAAAATGCGACTTGGTATAAGAACATTTCTGAATAGAGGAGACTATTATGACAGCGGAATTATCTATTTTACTGATTGCAGCAATTTCTATAGCATTTATTCATACGCTTACCGGACCTGACCATTATCTGCCCTTCATCGTTATCTCGAGAGCAAAAAAATGGTCGCTTGCCAAAACCGCCTGGTTTACCGCCTTATGCGGCATGGGTCATGTGGGCAGTTCCGTCATCCTTGGTTTTATAGGGATTGCTCTGGGAATTGCTGTCGGCAGGCTGGAATTTATTGAGGGAGTGAGAGGCAACATCATTTCATGGATATTTACTGCTTTTGGCCTGATGTACCTCATCTGGGGAATAAGACACTCGATTCGCAATAAGCCTCATCAGCATATCCATTATCACAGCACAGGCGATAAGCATATACACGAACACACTCATCATGATGAACATCTTCATGTCCATGAAGATCAGGATAAGCAAAATCTGACGCCATGGATTCTTTTTACAATTTTTATCTTCGGCCCCTGCGAACCCTTGATTCCTCTTGTCATGTACCCTGCGGCAAAAAACAATTACGTTGACCTGTTGCTGGTTACAATCGTATTCAGTGCGGTTACCATTCTCACCATGCTTACTCTTGTGTTGATCACTTCATACGGCATCAAACTCATCCCTATGAAAGCCATGGAGAAATATAATCATGCTCTGGCCGGTGGAACAATATTCCTTTGCGGTACGGGAATGTTATTCCTTGGATTATGAAAATCCAACCGCCTATGGTTTGCAACCTGTTTTCTATTCCTTCGTTGTCACTTTCAGGCTTTTGATTTTCTTATGCAGATTGCTTCGTTCCAGGCCGATAGCTTCCGCTGTCTTTGAAATATTACCGTCATACTCTTCAAGTTTTTTGATGATGAACTGCCTTTCAAAATCCAGTCTGGCATCTCTTAAAGAATCCGCGGCAGTGAGGGTTTCCGGCTGCAGCAAGCCGGGCTCACTGCTTATACTGAGTTCCGGAATATCATCCGCCTTGATTTCATTGGTCGGCGTCAGAATAATCAGTCTTTCAATAATGTTTTTGAGTTCGCGGACATTACCTGGCCAGTTATGAGCCATTAGTTTTTCCAGGGCACCTGCCGTTAATGTCTTCGGCCGCTCACCTTCCTTCGCGGCAAAGTCCTGTAGAAAACGATCCGTCAGGAGGGGGATGTCGTCCCTTCGGTCGCGCAGCGGCGGAACGTGCAGCGGAATAACATGCAGACGATAATACAAATCCTGCCGGAAGCGGCCCGCTTCCATTTCTTTTTCGAGGTCTTTGTTGGTTGCGGCAAGAACACGCACATCCATATCGATAACTTTGTTGCCGCCGACTCTTTCGAATTTCTTCTCCTGGAGAATCCGTAAAATTTTTGCCTGAGCCTTGAGGCTCATGTCCGCAACTTCATCCAGGAAAATCGTTCCTTCGTGGGCCAGGTCAAATTTTCCGCGTTTTTTTTCGGTTGCGCCGGTGAAGGCGCCCTTTTCATGTCCGAACAATTCACTTTCGATGAGTTCTTCAGGTATCGCCGCACAG
>PHBN01000301.1 GCA_002840635.1 Deltaproteobacteria bacterium HGW-Deltaproteobacteria-1 | reverse complement strand
GCAGTCAAAAACATAAAATACGTCCCGTCCTTCATCGCGAACAATGTTATGGACCTGTGTGGAAAAGGATTCAAAACCCTTGTTGGCATTTAGTTTATAGACTTTAATTTGCTTGTTAGTCTCCAGAAGGGCAGGGTGGTTTGCAAAGCGCATATAGACAAGGTGCTGATTGCGGGCCAGAGCAGTTTCCACGAAGGGATCGACAAATTTCTTATAGTCCTCAATAGAGTCAACCTGAAGGACAACGTTGTCACCCATTTGCAGGTAACCGAGTATTTCATTCAGGCCATTCATACCTGTACTGACGCGGGGATAAGGTGTCATACTATTTTTTCCTCAATCTATGGCTTCTTACGGAACAAAATTGTACACCACAAATGGACTAATTTGTTCCTGATATTTGTTGTCATAATGATCCGCATATTAAAATTAATATGCATTATCATATACTTGCCTGAAAAATGCCTTCTCTTGCAATCTTTATATGTATTGCTTCAGAAGTTTAAATAACTTCCGATTTATGTTTATATCAATTTTTGTGCCATGAAGATTTTTATAGAGATTGTGAAGCTTTTCCGAATCTGATTTTTTTCGGGCACAAATCATAACATTTTTGAACAGTCATTCCGTGGTCACGGTTCATCAAGCAAATAATTTTACCGACATTTAGGTTGTCTCTATTGTTAAATCATACAATAATGTTCCAATTATTTGAAGCAATTAATCTAAAATATACTAATAATATCAATAGTTAATAAATTATCAGTCTGTTTGGCACCATCCTTGCCTTAAGAAAATCCGAAAGAATAATTTCAAGGGAGGTATTGATCATGAATTCGGGAGATACAGCGTGGGTTCTCATGTCGAGCGCATTAGTCCTGTTAATGACCATTCCGGGGCTGGCATTTTTCTACGGGGGACTGGTTCGCCGCAAGAACGTCCTGTCCATTTTAATGCAGTGTTTTATCATTGTCTGCGTCATCAGCTTACAGTGGGTGTTGTTCGGTTATTCTCTGGCTTTCGGTCCGGACATCCACGGTATCATCGGCAATCTGCACTGGGCGGGACTCAGAGGGGTAGGAGCGGCGCCAAATCCTGACTACGCCGCAACGATTCCCCATTCGGTTTTTATGATCTTTCAGGCCATGTTCGCCATTATTACTCCCGCACTGATCATTGGTGCGTATGCGGAAAGAGTGAAGTTTCCCGCCTTTCTGCTTTTTACCATTCTTTGGGCTACTTTTGTTTATGACCCTCTGGCGCACTGGGTGTGGGGAACGGGCGGATGGCTCAAAGCCATGGGTGGCCTGGATTTTGCCGGAGGCATTGTTGTGCATGTAAGCTCCGGTATTTCGGCATTGGTCTTGGCGCTATTACTGGGCAAGCGTGTCGGCTATAACCATAAACCCATTCGTCCGCACAACCTGCCGTTTACTGTCCTGGGCGCGGCTCTTCTGTGGTTCGGTTGGTTCGGCTTTAATGCAGGCAGCGCGCTTGCGGCAGATGGTCTTGCCGCCAATGCCTTTGTTGCCACCAATACTGCAACAGCCGCTGCCGGTTTGACATGGGCATTGATTGAATGGTGGCACAACGGGACCCCGACTATTTTGGGTACGGCTACCGGCGCTGTAGCGGGACTGGTTGCCATCACACCCGCTTGCGGTTTCGTCAACCCGATGAATGCCATGTTTATCGGCATTATTGTCGCCTTCGTTTGCTATGCAGCCGTTGCCGTTATTAAAGGAAAACTGGGTTACGATGACTCTCTGGACGCTTTCGGCGTGCACGGTGTCGGCGGAACCGTCGGTACCATCCTTACAGGTGTCTTTGCGCAGAAAGCAGTCAATGCAGCAGGTTCTGATGGTCTGCTTTTCGGAAACGTCCATCAGTTTCTGATCCAGTTCCTGATGCTTGTGGTGACGATTACCTTTGCCGCGATTATGACCTTCATCATCTTCAAAATTGTAGACGCTGTTATCGGCATGCGGGTTGAAGAGAATAGTGAAATCGTTGGTCTGGATCTTACCCAACAAAGCGAAGCCGCTTACACCGTGATTGAATAGGAGGAAATCAACATGAAATTAATCATTGCCATTATTCAGCCTCACAAGCTGGAGGCTGTTAAAAGAGAGTTGGAAGCCGTGGACGTAAATTTAATGACTGTCGCTAATG
>PHBN01000300.1:2268-2959 GCA_002840635.1 Deltaproteobacteria bacterium HGW-Deltaproteobacteria-1 | reverse complement strand
ATGCTTTTGACTTGAATTTCGGCCCGGGTCAGAACAATATTTTGCGGTTTGATCATACTCTCTCGCATGATCGTGATGGTCACTTTGGTGCCCTTCTTCCCGCGCAGCTTTTTTACCGCTTCCACAATGGAAATATCTTTTGTTGACTTGCCGTCAATCTTGATAATCTGATCCCCGGCTTTCACGCCGGCTTTATAAGCTGGTGTATCCTCAATGGGAGACACAACAGTCAACACATCTTTCACCAGGGTAATCTCTATACCGAGGCCTCCAAAATGCCCTTGTGTCTCCTCTTCCAGTCCCTTGTATACTTCAGGAGTCATAAACGCGCTGTGCGGATCCAAGGTTTTGATCATACCGTTTATTGCACCCTGGATTAACATGGACGAATCCACCTGATCCACATAGTTCTTCTGCACCATATCCAACACTTCGTTGAACGTTTTAATCTCCTTGTAGATATTTTTTTCCTTTGCAGAGAGCTTACTGTCGGAAGAAGGCCAGAAAACAACAAAAAGCCCAAGGATTACGATTACGGATATTATCCATTTACCGGATATGTTTTTCATGCTCTGCCTCACACGGAAAGAGGTATTTTGTTAAAAATGATATTAATAAAATTAAGTATATACCATTATATTGGTTCTTTTCCATATATTTCATGAACCAGGAAAGAAATATTAAGAAGACG
>PHBN01000300.1:0-2175 GCA_002840635.1 Deltaproteobacteria bacterium HGW-Deltaproteobacteria-1 | reverse complement strand
CCGTATTAAAATCATCGTCGAGGGCCTCGTTAAATTTATCGTTCAGTTCATCTAATTTGTCCGCATACTTGTGCTGATCACTATGAAGCCTGTCAATGGCCTGGGAAGCCAATTTTGCCTGTGCTTCCTTCATCAGCTGCAGAGCGGAATAACAGCGAATTAAGGCTGTCCTGGTTTCCTTCATTGCCGTATCAGAGTAATCCACAGGGCTCCGGTAGTGACTCTGAAGCATAAACAGACGCAGTACTTCCGGATGGTACTGCTTGATAATGTCCCGTATCGGCGAAATATTCCCCAATGACTTTGACATTTTTTCCGCGTTGATCTTCACAAATCCGTTATGCATCCAATAGTTTGCCAGGGGCTTCCCCGTTGCCGCCTGGGATTGAGCAATTTCATTCTCGTGGTGAGGAAAAACGAGGTCTTCGCCGCCGCCGTGAATATCAAATGTTTCACCAAGGTACTTCCGACTCATGGCCGAACACTCAATATGCCAGCCCGGTCTGCCTTTACCCCACGGGCTCTCCCAGAAAGGTTCGCCCTCCTTGCTCTTTTTCCAGAGCACAAAATCCAACGGGTTTCTTTTTTTATCATTAACGTCCACCCTAGCTCCAGCCATCATATCATCCAGATGCCGTCCCGACAATCCGCCGTATGCAGGAAATTTATCAACCGCAAAAAACACATCTCCGTCCACCGCGTAGGCAATGCCTTTATCTTCCAGCGTTGAAATTAAGGCAATCATGTCCGTCATGTGCCCGGTTGCCCTTGGCGTCACCGTGGGCGTTAAAACATTGAGGGCAGCCATATCTTCGTCATGAATCTTGATGTAACGTTCGGTGATCCGGGCGATATCAACACCCTCTTTATTCGCCCGGTCAATAATTTTATCGTCAATATCAGTAAAGTTTTTAACGTACGTCACGTCGTAGCCACGCGCTTTTAAATGGCGGAAAACAACATCAAAAACAACCGCGGCGCGGGCATGGCCGACATGACAGACATCGTATGCCGTGATCCCGCAGACATACATGCCTACAGCGCCTTCTTTGATCGGTTGCAGCGTTTCTTTTTTTCTTGTTTTCGTATTAAATAATTTTTGAGGCATTTTACCACGCTCTTCAGGGATAAAGCGGCTGCATATTCAAACCGCTGTCTTCCGCCAGAGAACAGACAAGGTTCATATTTTGAACGGCCTGGCCGGCCGCTCCCTTGATTAAATTATCAATGGCGGAAATAATTATTACGCGTTTAGTCCTCGAATCCAGGGCGAGGCCGATATCACAGTAATTTGACCCGCAAACAGAGGAAATGTTGGGGTACGTCCCGGCAGGACTTATCCTTACAAATTTTTCTCCTTCATAAAAAGACACATACATTGAGTGAAGGTCAGCCAGAGTGATGTCTTTCTTTAAGGTTGCGTAAACCGTACTCAGGATGCCTCGTTTTACCGGTAATAAGTGCGGTGTAAAAGTAATCGCAAAATTAATCCCGGCCAGTCTGTTCAGTTCCTGCTCAATTTCCGGCGTATGCCGGTGCTTTCCCACCTTGTATGCCTTGAAACCTCCGTCGACTTCGCAAAACAGCGATGTGACCTGGGGTTCTCTTCCGGCACCGCTTACCCCGGATGCCGAATCAGCTATGATCGTGGATATATCCACAATCTTGTTTTTCAAGATGGGCGCAAGTCCCAGAATAATGCTGGTCGGATAACATCCAGGATTGGCAATCAACCGGGATGTTTTGATTTCATTCCGGTAAAGTTCAGGAAGACCGTAGACCGCCTGTCCGAGAAGATCTGCACTGCTGTGTTTTGCGTACCATTTTTCGTAAACGGCCAGGTCCCGCAGACGATAGTCGGCGGAAAGATCGATCACCTGCCTGCCCGCCCTGTTGAAGACGGGAGCAATTTCCATGGAAACACCGTGCGGTAAAGCCAGGAAAGCCACATCACAGAGGTTGGCAATCTCCTGTGGAGTCGCATTTGAATAGGTCAGGGTCGTCAAACCGGACAGTGACGGATAGATTTCCGCAACCTGCCGTCCGGCATAGCGCCTGGATGTCACTGCCACCAGATTCACCTGCGGATGGCCGGATAAAATCCTAATAAGTTCCTGGCCAGTGTATCCACTGGCCCCGAAAATCGCTGCTTGAATTGCCATAAAAAACCCCAAA
>PHBN01000299.1 GCA_002840635.1 Deltaproteobacteria bacterium HGW-Deltaproteobacteria-1 | reverse complement strand
CTTCTTTTTGAGTTCTCCAACCTGTTTGGAAACGCTGTTGCGTTCATTGCGCAGGCTTTCCACTGACTGCAGAATATCCCGCCTTTTTGCTTCCAGACCTAAAAAACGGTCAAAATCAATTTTTTGACCCCTCTCGTCCATTTTCTGCCGGACGAGATCAATATTTTGCCTTAAGTATTTAATATCTAGCATAATTTACCTTCACTTTCTTTTGCCGATCCCATCTGCAAAAGACGAAAACTACTATCACTTTGAATTATTGAAGTCAATGTTTTTGTCGGCTGGAAATGGGCTATGCGCGGTTTAGCCTTCTTTTGACCATGCTGATGACGGCATGAATTTCCGGGCTTTTCAGGAGATAGGCCGATACCAAGAATACACATGCTCCTGCCGCGACAGTGCTGATCAGGAAAAGCAGGCGAGTTTTAAAGCCCGCGGCCGTATTCCAGGGCATGAAATAGTTGATCAGCCCGATGGCGCCGAGCATAATCACAGATGAAGCAATGATTTTAAATAATGACGTGTAAAAGGTGCGATCAAGAAATGATCCTATTTTATTTTTCAGGACAAAGGCCAGAATCAATACGTTGACGGAGGCAGAGATGGAACCGGCCAGCGCAATGCCGTTGTGCTTTAAAGGATACATTAAGGCCAGGCTGCAAAGCACATTTACGATCAGGGTGATGAAGGCTGCCTTGAACGGCCATTTGGAATCCTGAAGGGAGTAAAAAGAGGAAACAAAAACGCGGAGGACCGAATACGCCCAAAGGCCCAGCGCGTAGCAGAACAGGGCCTGGCCGGTATAGACCGCGTCCTGAACATCAAAGGCGCCGCGCTGAAATAAAACGGAGATAATGGGCAGATTCAGAGCCATCAAAGCGATCATCGAAGGGATAGTTAAGAAAAGCATCAGCCGCAGGGAAAAAGATATACTCGATTTTAATTCATCTATCTGGCCTGCGGCAACATGCTTAGAGAAGCTGGGCAGAGCTGCTGTTCCGATAGCGATGGCAAAAATACCCAGCGGAAATTCCATGATCCGGTCGGCGTAAAACAGGTAGGTGACGGAGCCGCCGGGGAGCAGGGAGGCCAGTATCGTTCCCACAAAAACATTGATGGTGCCCACACCGGCGCCAAAGATCGCCGGAAGCATGAGCAGGCCGATTTGCTGAATGCCCGGATGGCGGAGGTTGAATCGAAATTTAAATTTGACGCCGAATTTAAGCAGGGCCGGCCACTGCATGGCCAGCTGCAGCACGCCGCCGATGAGCACACCTGCGGCCAGCGCGGTAATGGGTTGGGCAAAACAGTCGTGCAAACCTACCGCGGCCGCGATCATTGCGATATTTAACATGACCGGGGACAAGGCCGGTGAGGTAAAATGCCGGAAGGAATTCAGATATTTAACATGACCGGGGACAAGGCCGGTGAGGTAAAATGCCGGAAGGAATTCAGAATGCCCATGCACAAGGCGACCAGGGCAATGAAAAAGATATAGGGAAACATCAGGCGGTTTAAGAAAACAGTGAGTGCAAATTGTTCCGGATTGGCAATAAAACCGGGTGCAATCAGTCCGACGATTACAGGCGACAGGAGAATACCCAGCACGGATACGGCGGCCAGGATGACTGACAGAATGCTGAAGGCATTGGAGGCCAGCTCCAGGGCCTCCTCCCTGGTTTTCTTTTGCAGGTATTCGGTGAAGACCGGTACGAAGGAAACGGTAAGAGATCCTTCGCCCAGCAGACGCCGGAGCATATTGGGGATGCGAAAGGCCACCCAGAAAGCATCGGTCATCCAGCTTGCGCCGAACAAGGCGGCGATCACCATGTCCCGGACGACCCCGAAAACGCGGCTGACCATCGTCGCCGCGCCCACAATCCCGGCGGCACTGGCCACTTTGACGTTTTCTGATTTTTCTTTTGGGTTATCCATTTGCCGGTTTGAACTCCTGCATATTTTATTCAGGTGGTGATACGGACTGCTTTGCTATGATGAATGCCCGGCATCCAGCTGATGGATTTTCCGTTCCAGATCCATTTTGCTGATTTCACTGACCAGAATGGTTTTTTTTCGCCCCTTTGCGCCCGCGGATATTTTCATCTGGCTTTTCCGGAGTTTCAATGTTTTGGCTAGCAGATCAATGCAGGCCTCATTGGCCGCCCCTTCCACCGGCGGTGCGGTGACCTTCAGCTTCAGCATACCCTCCGATATTCCCGAAATGCCGGCCCGGGAAGCGTGCGGATTAACATGGATGTCAAAGGACAGGCCGTTTTTTGTTTCACGAATAAGCATTTCAGGGGGCATGTCGCAGACCTTTCTAAAAACCTGTGGCCACTTGGATCATGGTTTTAACCAGGAAAGACTGTAAAAAAAAGATGATCAGCAAAACAATCAGAGGAGCGAAGTCTATCGGAAGGCTGTGACGGGGAATGATTTTGCGTATCGGGCGCAGGACAGGTTCGGTAACCCGGTAAAGAAAAATAACAATTTTGTTATAAGGATCGGGATTTACCCAGGAGATCAGGGCGCGGGCGATAATGATCCACATATATACGGTTAAAATAATCTCAATCACCCGGGCGGTCGCGATTATGAAATTATTCAACACAAACATATTGGCCTCATGAGAGCGGTTTTACTTAATTGACTCACAGAAATCTTTCACTGCCTGGTTGAAAGCTTCCGGCTTTTCCATCATCGCCATGTGTCCCGCACCTTCGATCAGAACGAGCTTTGCGCCTGCGATTCCAGCGGCGATCTGTTCCGATGAAGCAGGAGGAGTCATTTTATCTTCCGTGCCGCAAACCACCAGCACCGGAGTTTTGATTTTGTCGATCCCTCCTCTTATGTCGAATTTGCTGCAGGCCGTCATGTCTCCGGCCATAACGTCTACCCGGGCCTCGGCAAGGCTTGTTCTTATGGCATCGTAGAATACCGGCCGGTTTGCCTTGGCCAGGGAAATTTTGCAAATCATGTCCATGATGATATCCGGCTGACTCAGGAAGCCTTTAATAATATCGGGGTTTACCGGCATGGTCAATCCGCCGCCCGCGGCCACGACGCCGCTGATTTCTCCGGGCCAGGCCGCTACAAAGCCAAGCGCGATGGCCGCTCCCAGCGAATGGCCGATCAGCACGGGCCGCTTCAGTTTCAGGACATCGAGAGTCTCTTTCAGTATAACAACATAAGCCCCGATATCCTGTTCTCCATTCCCTTCCGATTGTCCGTGCCCGGGAAGGTTGACTGCGGCAATGTTGAAATTTTTATGAAGGTTTGCGTACTGGTAAGACCAGACGCTGGAATTGCTGCCTGACCCATGAATAAAAACGAGGCTCTGTCCATGTGAGCCGAAATCGTCCGGATTCACCCAGCAGGTCACATTTTTTCCTTTTACCTTGAATTGTTTCAGCATCGGACATTTCTCCCTGCGACAGTGACTACCACAAAAGCAAATTTTTATGCAATCAAAGAATCGGGAAGGCACAGGATTTATATTGACAGGATGCGGGGAAAAAGTGCATGTAAATTGTATTCCCGTGGAGGTCGGACAGATTATGTTTACAGGCAAGACAGTAG
>PHBN01000019.1 GCA_002840635.1 Deltaproteobacteria bacterium HGW-Deltaproteobacteria-1 | reverse complement strand
TTCAAGGTTGAGGGACGCATTGCTGCCGGCGGAATGGCAAGCCTGGATTCGGCAAAGAACAATCAAATTGTTATGGACCAGGCTTATAAGGCAGGTACCGATTTAGTGAAATGAACGTATTATCGAAGAAAGGAAATACTCATGAGTGAACTGGTAAAAATTACGATAGCAGACCACATAGCGGATGTCCGTTTCAACAGACCAGAAAAATACAACGCCTTGAGCTTTGACATGATTGATGCCATGGCGGCTGCCATCGACCGGCTGGCCAAAGAACCCGGCGTTCGCGTTGTTGTGGTTTCCGGCGAAGGCAAGAGCTTCTGCGCCGGGCTGGATATTGAGAACTTCGCGGCCATGCAATCCGGAGAAAAAAGGTTCCCCAATCTCACGGATCGATATAAGGACCGGATTTCCAACGTCTATCAGCATATCGGTTACGGATGGAAAGAGCTTCCCGTTCCGGTCATTGCGGCCATTCACGGCGTGGCGATGGGCGGCGGTTTCCAGATCGCTATGGGCGCCGACATTCGCTTCTGCACGCCCGACACCAAATTTGCCATCATGGAAATGCGCTGGGGACTGATACCGGATATGAGCGTAACCCAGACCATCCGCGATCTTGTATCGATCGACGTAGCCAAGGAACTGATCTTTACAAATAAAGTTATTCTTGGCGAAGAAGCGCTCCGACTCAAACTGGTGACGCATGTCTGCGAAAAGCCCCATGATGACGCCATGGCTCTGGCAGAAGAAATCGCTTCTAAAAATCCCGATGCCATTCGCGCGGCCAAAAAACTTCTCAACGAAGTCTGGCACGGCGATTCCGCCCGGGGATTGATGATGGAATCCGAACTGATGATGACCCTCATGGGAAGTCCCAACCAGCTGGAGGCGGTAACCGCGCAGTTTACCAAGCAGCCTCCCAAATTCAAAGACCCGGCCTGACGGTTGATCCGCACGAATGGAGGATAAATACAGCTGTGAACCTTTTTGATAAAGACATTCTGCTCACTGACATTGGAAATTCCCGCTTTGCCGGCATGGTTTCGAATAACTGGTCCGTAAACGGGAACCCGAACGGGGGATATCTTATGGCAATGATCACCGACGCAATGCTCCGGAAAAGCGATAAAAAAAGCACACCCCTGGTTACCGCCAATTATCTTTCCCGCTGTGTTCCCGGCGAGGTGGAGATCCGGATTTCAGAAATTACCCGTTCCCGGCAGTTTACCCGTTTTGAGGCAAGAGTATCCCAGCAAGGGGAGGAAAAAATTCGGGCCCTGGGCACATTCGCGTCAGATAATACCAGTTGTAATGTTGAACGGTATGAAACCAAACCCCCTGAGCTTGCGCCGGTTGAAGAATGCGTCCAGATTCCGCCCATGCCCAAGTATAGCCTTTTTCAAAACCTCGATCTCCGGCTCGACCCTGGCTGCGCCGGATGGATGTTCGGGAAACTCATCGATCCCGCAGTAATGGCTACCCAGGGCATGAACGCATGGGTTCCGACGATAGAGCTTTCCGTGAACATCCGAAACCTGCCGCAGACCGACCGGCTCAGGTGCAGTCTCCGAACCCGTTTCATTACCTGCGGGCTCCTGGAGGCTGACGGCGAAGTATGGGATGAAAAAGGTAACCTGGCGGCCATTTCACGCCAGATTGCCCAGTTCAAAACGGGGTAATGATCGGGGGCATCAATGACTTGGGCTTGAATAATCTGCCTCCTGCATATCCCTTTTCAACGGCTGCTTCTGCAATATCCTTTCTTGACCCTCCTGGTTTTTCAGTGTAGGAGAACTAATAATGATCCGAAAATAACGGGGCCGTTCAGCTTGCAGTTTCCATTATTTTTCAGAGCATAATACCCAAGGATTCCAAAAACAAAGGAGACAAACCATGAGTGATGCCAACGGACCCAAAATAACGAACATTAAAATTAATCCCGACAACCTATACAAGGAAGAAACATTCACGGACCTGACCTATGCCTCCATCCGGCGCCTTACACCCGTCAAAATTGACGGTTCGGTTGACGAGAGCCGGGAAACTTTTTTCACCGGAATGGCCCAGCTTATGTCGCCCAACGGACCGATTCCTGTTCAGTGTGTCATTGAAGGAGCAAAAACGCTCAGCGAGGCGGCAGACAAGTTACCGGATGCCATTGAAAAAACGGTCCAGGCGATGATTGCCGAGGCCAAAGAAATGGAGCGCAAGGAAGCGTCCCGGATCGTAATGCCCGGCCAATAAATACGAGGTTTGACTATGATTGAGAACACCATCGACGCATGGCACAAATTGATCAAATCAAAAAGCGCAGCAGACCTGGACAATCTTCTGGCTGAAAATGTTGTCTTTCATTCCCCGGTGGTTCATACGCCGCAGGCAGGAAAGCCCATCACCACATTATACCTCGCGGCTGCTCTGCACGTCTTCAACAACGAAACGTTTAAATATCTGCGGGAAGTCATTTCTGGCAATAATGCCGTGCTGGAGTTTCAAACCGTCATCGACGGAATTACCGTCAACGGTGTGGACATGATCACCTGGGGAGAAGACGGCAGAATTGTTGATTTCAAGGTCATGATCCGCCCGTTAAAAGCCATCAACCTGATCCACAAAATGATGGGGGAAATGCTGCAGAAAATGAAATGATCATTGATGACATCTTCAGCGGCAATAATCGGGATTCTCAACCGTACCTTTTTGCCATATGACAACTGTATCGTGGAATCCATCCCTCTTGTTTTATCAGAACACGATGCGACTGCTGGAAATGATGATCAACAAGCATCGTTCTTTCCTTTAGTCATATTCACATATTTGAATAATAGAACATAACCCGGACCATCGGACAACGGGAGAGTGAACTTTGGAGTGGGGGATTGTTTTACTGATTCTTTTTGCCGCGGCCTTGCATGCCGGCTGGAATGTCCTGATCAAATCCGAATCGGATAATTCAACCAACACCGCCATGATTGTGGCAGGCAGCGCTGTCATTGGCGTTGTCTTTCTGCCATTCCTCCCCTTGCCGCTCAAACCCTGCTGGCCCTATCTGATCGCATCGGTTGTCATTCATATTGGATATTTCAGTTTACTCATGCTTGCCTACAAAAAGGGAGACATGAGTTTGGTCTATCCGATTATGCGCGGTCTTCCACCGGTACTGACCGCCGCGGCCGCTCTGATCATCCTCCATGAAACACTGTCCTTTTGGGGATGGATAGGGATTGCTCTGGTTTCAGGCGGAGCATTACTGCTTACCGCAGACTTTCGTCTGTCCAAAAAATTTAAGCTGGCGCCGGTTGTTTTTGCGGTTTTGAATGCGATCGTGATTGTTATTTACACCCTAGTGGACGCCCAGGGTGCGCGGCTTTCCGGCAATGCTTTCAGTTACACCGGCTGGATGCTCTTCCTGCTGGCGTTATTTTTCTTTATCGCGATACCCGTCATGGAAGGCCGTCAGGTATTTTTACGCATGGCAAAAAGCTGGAAGATAAGTCTTATCGGCGGCCTCTTCACCTTCACATCGTATGCGATCGCCCTCTGGGCCATGACACTGGCACCGGTTGCCCTGGTGGCTGCTCTGCGCGAAGGATACCCTCCAATTAGTGTATTGAAAATAATGCATACAGATGATCCCTTATACAGACGGCTTCAGATTCAGTTGGACCGCTATCCGATTGGATACCCTCCGACAAAAAGCGGTGTCGAAATTGAAATTCTCAAATATTTCTTTACCCCGTTGCAGGCAAAAGTTGCTTTGTGTCTGACGCTCCGCTCCATCCCCGTGGACAGAATCCGCAAAAACCTCAAAGATCAATTTCAAATTGAACTACCTTCGGAAGAACTCGCTGCGATGCTGGAGGAGATGTTTATGAAGGGCGTTATCAGGCGCTCGGACAGCAAAGGCAGAAAGCCGCGTTACGGCGTCGCCATGCTGGCCATAGGCATGTTTGAATATCATGTAGATGATCTGACGCCCCAGCTCATGGAAATGATGCATCGCTATTTCGATGAGGCCTTCGGTGCGGAATTCTTCCGTTCGTCCCTGCCCCAGCTTCGCACCAGTCCGCACCTGAAAGCAATCATTCCGGACTATATTGTTGATACCTACGATAACATGCGTCACTTCATCACGCATACTCGGGAAACAATCCATGTGGCCAACTGCGTCTGCAAACAGGGTGAAGCCCTGTTAGGAAAGCCCTGCGAACGAACGGACAACTATGAAATCTGTCTGTTGATCGGATCAACCACTTACGCGGCGCGTGGACGGGCCAGACAGATTTCCAAAGAAGAGTGCCTGAAAATCCTGGACACGGCAGAAGAAAAAGGAATGGTCCTGCAGCCCGGCAATTCCAAAAAGCCAAGCTGCATCTGCATCTGCTGCGGCTGCTGCTGCGGCGTGCTCACCACCGCCAAAAAACATCCCCGTCCCGCCCGTTTTTTTGCCACTAATTATTACGCTGTTATTGAAACGGCTTCCTGCACGGGATGCGGCCTGTGCGTGAAACGCTGCCAGATGGATGCGATCATCCCCCTCGGGAAAACCTTCCGGGTCGATCCGGACCGGTGCATCGGATGCGGACTCTGTATAACAAGATGCAAACCCAAAGCCGCGCGCCTGATGAAAAAAGACAAGCTGACCGTACCTCCGCTGAACACGGAGACTTTATATTTAAGCATTCTGATGGAACGGGCTGGCCGAAAGAAAATGATTGTCAACATGCTGAAACTGCTTTTCGGGAAACCCCTGTGATTTTAATTATCGTACAGACAGATGGAATGAGAAAGTGGATACAGAGCATGAATTATTCGATAATATAATTGACAGACTGAATAATTTCCCATATAATTTCCACAATAGATTCAAACGCTTAATCTTTTCAATTGATTCTAAAAAAGAGCGTCTGACATGACGCCAAACTTTCAAACAACAACGAAACCGGTTATCAAATGATCACGTCATCAATAATGTTAACCGTCCGAACAGTTATTGCCTCTTATAAAAGCAAGAAGCAAAACACAAAGGTTGCCACTTACCTTTTTATTTTCATCCTGAGTTTTATTTTCTGTTTTCCGACCATCATTGGCATAGCCGCGAATCCTGATCCACTGAAAGAAATTACAGTCGTTTCGGACGACAATTATCCTCCTTTTATTTTTCGCGATGCGAAGGGCCATCTTCAAGGTATTCTGGTTGATGAATGGCGCCTCTGGGAGGAAAAAACAGGGATCAAAGTAGACCTGCAGGGGATGGACTGGGATAAAGCTCTAAAGACGATAGCCGAAGGACGCGCCGACGTCATCGATACGATATTTTTTACCGAAGAAAGGGCTAAAACACTCGCTTTCTCTGAACCCTATGCATCGATAGATGTTCCCATCTTTTTTCACAACAGCATCAGCGGAATCAAGGGTGTCGAATCTCTTCAAGGTTTCACGATTGGTGTCAAGTCCGGTGACGCTTGTATTGATTATTTTAAGAAGCACGGCATTAAAACATTGCGGGAATACCCCAGTTATGAAAGCATTGTCAGGGACGCTTTTAAGCAAAAGGTCAAGGTCTTCTGTATCGATGCCCCGCCCGGCTATTACTACCTATACAAGATGAATATTCAAGATCAGTATCAGCAGACGGCTCCTTTATACACTGGTCAGTTCCATCGTGCGGTTCGAAAAGAGAGGATGGATCTTCTGAAGATTGTTGAGGATGGATTCGCCAAGATTTCAAGTCAGGAACACGAGGAGATTGAAAAAGAGTGGCGCGGGTCCAGAATCCTACTTCGTCCCTATCTGACACATATATTATATCTCTTCGGCGGGCTCGTGATTCTGGGCGCTATGCTGCTGCTCTGGAATTATATCCTGCGTCGAAAAGTGTCTGAGAAAACAGTTCAATTGCAGGAGGCTATCGATAGTCTGGAAAAAAGCGAGGATAAGTATCGCAAGTTATTCGAGAATGCCAATGAGGCCATTTTTGTGATTCAGGATGGCAAACTGATATTTTTTAATCCAATGACCAGAATGATATCGGGCTATTCCACCGAGGAACTGAAGGCAAAGCCATTTGTTGAGTTTATTCACCCGGATGACCGGGACATAGTTTTCGGAAATTATTTAAGGAGAATAAAGGGCGAGGACATTCCTGACAGTTATTCTTTCCGGATGATCACTAAAGACAGCAACATCAGATGGGTGGAAGTGAATATCGTAATTATAAGTTGGACTGGCAACCCGGCCAGCCTGATTTTCATGACTGACGTCACCGACCGCAAGCAGTCGGAGGAGGCGCTTCGGGAGAGCGAGCGCGAAGTAAAAGCCCTCTTCAAAAGCATGATTAATGCATTCGTGCTTTTCGAGTCGGTTTTTGACGATGACGGCAATTTTGTCAGCTACCGGTTTGTCTATATCAATGATGCCTATGAACGTATCACAGGCGTTCTGAATGACGAGGTGCGGGGAAAGACCGTGCACGAAGTCTGGCCCGATACGGAAGCGAGCTGGATCAAGGCATACGGTGACGTGGCAATGACAGGAGTGCCAAACAACTTCGATATGTATCACGGGCCGACTGGGAAACTTTATCACTGCAATGTCTATCGACCAGGGAACACAAAGGATCGATTTTGTGTTGTGTTTGAGGACATCACCGAGCGCAAACAGGCTGAAGAAGAGAAACGAGGTTTGGAAGAGCGTTTGCGTCGTGCCGAGAAGATGGAGGCGCTGGGGCAGCTGGCCGGCGGAGTGGCGCATGACCTGAACAATGTGTTAGGCGTTCTGACCGGTTATTCTGAACTGCTGCTGGCAGAGATTCCCGAGGGGCATCGGTCCAGAGGTTACGTGGAAAAGATTTTAAAGTCCACGGAGAAAGGCGCCGCGATCGTTCAGGACCTTCTTACGCTGGCCAGACGGGGAGTGACGGCATCAGAGGTGATCGATCTCAACGATGTTGTCTCAGGGTTTGTCAAGACCCCCGTGTTTGAAAACATAAAGGACTATCACCCCCGAGTCACATTCAGGATAGAGTGTGACAACAACCTTCTCAACATCAAAGGATCTCCCGTCCATCTGGAAAAGGCATTGATGAACCTGGTATCCAATGCGGCAGAATCCATTGACGGACGGGGAGAGGTGGCCATCCGGACAGAGAACCGCTATCTTGACACGGCCATCAGGGGATATGATGAGATTAAGGAAGGCGATTATGTCGTCCTGACGGTATCCGATACGGGGATGGGCATTCCTGCCGAGAGCAAAGAGAAAATCTTTGAACCGTTTTATACGAAGAAGACCATGGGCAGAAGCGGGACCGGTCTGGGATTGTCCATTGTCTGGGGAACGGTGAAGGATCATAACGGGCATATTGATGTGCATACTGAAGTGGGAGAAGGAACCACTTTTACGCTTTACTTTCCTGCTACACGTGAGGAGCTGACCACCCCGCAACAGAAGGTGCCTATCGAACGATACATGGGTAAGGGGGAATCGGTATTGGTGGTGGATGACATTACCGAGCAAAGGGAGGTTGCTTCCGCATTGCTTAAAAAGCTGGGGTATAAGGTTCATGCTGTTTCCAGCGGGGAAGAGGCGGTGGAATACCTCAAGGAGAATAAGGTGGACATTCTTCTTTTGGACATGATCATGACCCCATTGTGAGCGGTTTTTCGGAAACGTATCGTGTGGAAGCCGCCCGGACTTTGGGTGCAGGCGCCTATGTCAAGAAGCCCTATGTCCTGGAGACACTGGGCCTGGTTATCCGGGATGAACTGAACCGGTAATCTGGTATAATAAAAGCTTATTTTCGACTTTCCTTCGCCGTTTTCCAGCTATTGAATTTTATCAGGATTATTATGAATAAAAACACAACGGCTTATTTTTATGGCTATTAAATTGGAACGCATTGGGTGACATTGAGTTCTTCCTGCATCACTAAAAATATTTCTTGACAAATGATCACATATAATATATTTAGTTCACGCAAACTAATTATTGAGAGGAATTAATGACTCATTCTCTTGTTGAATTGATCGAAATCATTACCGAGCTCATTGGCGATTGGGAACTGCAGTTTATGCAAAAATACGCAGAGGAAGGTTTTACCGTACGTCAGATTGAGTATATTGATGTGATCAACAGACTGGATAATCCCAATCTGGGAGAAATTGCTAAAGCATTGAAGTTAAGCAAGCCGTCGGTTACGGCCATTGTCGATAAACTTGCCGGCAAAGGTTATATTCAGAAATTTCAATCGGATGAGGACAGGCGCTCTTTTCACGTACATCTCAGTGCCAAAGGAAGAAAACTTGTTGAAATGCACAGCAAAGCTCACGATAAGATTGCGGAACTGTTCACCAATAATTTGGACGACAAGGATTTGAAAACGCTGGTTTCTCTTTTAAACAAAGTGGTCGCTAAAGTTTAATTTTTTTTGATTTAATAGTTAGTTAATATAAACTAAATAACGGAGATTTATCATGACAAAAGAATTTGATCTAAAAAAAATTACAACCCCTATTCTGCTTCATCTGCTCAAGGATGAAATGGCCTTTCCATTGCTATTTATCGCCAAATGCAAACTGACCGTGAACCGTTTCAAAAAAAGAATAGATCGTAAATTTTCGAAAGAATTTGTCGATATGATGGCATTGCCCGTTTGGGTCTATATTAACCTTAAACAAAAGATCGGTCAGCGAAAGGCATTTGAGATCATGCGGGTGGCAATATTGACGGGCGGTGTGGCCAAACAGTCATTGTTGTTTGAAACAATTGCCAAAGAACGCACGTTTCAGAATTTCATCACCCAGGAATTAGAAATCAACCGTACCGGAACAACTCGTTGGAACACACTGGAAATTGTAGAGCGTACCGATAGCCGGTTTGAAATCAGGATTACCCGCTGTCTGTTTCACGAGCTTGCCTGTTCCCTCGATATTCCGGAGCTTACCCCTGTGATCTGCCAGGTAGATAATGCGGTCTTCAACTCCTACCTGCCGGAAAAGATGATTTTCCATCGGGGAAATGACAAGCGTCGCATTGCCGATGGCTCAAGTGTTTGCCCGTTTGTCTGGGAGCTGGCCGATTAGGAGACTATATGAAAGCAAATATTGAGAAGATTAAGATCAATTACAAAGGGAAAAAAGTAACAGCACATAAACTGATAGTATCTTCAGAGATTCCCATTGACATAAATACTGCATGGGAAAAAGTCCAAACAAGCGCATTATTGGAGTTTGTTATAAAGGGGAAATTAAAATTCAAACCGGCAGGAGGCTCTTTCCCGGAAATATGGAAACAAGGCAGTACTGTAAAAGCCAGAATGAACCTTTATGGAGTAATACCATTTGGAGGAGTTCATACGTTAGTAGTTGAAGAGATAGACAATAAAAACAAAGTCATTCAATCAAGAGAGTGGGATGATTTTGCGAAAGTATGGGATCACAGGATCTCACTGAAGAAGCTTAGCGACTCCGATGTTCATTATGAAGACGAGATTATTATCTACGGTGGTTTGTTAACAGGCTTAATTTCATTATGGGCCAAGTCATTTTATAAGCACAGACAAAGAAGGTGGCAATTAGTAGCAAGAGAAAGTGCAGGGCAGGCATTCAATTGATGCCTCGATCATTGAGCGAATAACGCATGCACAACTTACATCGTTGGCTCGCTGAATAAAATATTTGATTACGAGCCATGCTATTATGATTAAATTCTTGGAGGAAACATGAATAGATACCCTTTATTAATAATGATGGTTCTGCTCGGACTTTGTTGGATCATTAAATGGCTTTTTCCCTTGAATTATGGCCTTGGCTTGTATGGAAAGGTTACGGGTCTGTCAGCTATGTCTGCCGGTATCTTATTGCTCTCAGTTGCTGTGGGTCTTTTTATTGCGAGAAAGACGACTTTAATGCCCACAAAATCACCAAACAAGCTTGTCACAGAAGGAATATACCGTGTAACCAGGAATCCCATGTATCTTGGAATGCTGATGATTTTGTCTGGATTCCCATTGATTATAGGTACAATAATCGGGCTTATATGTCCCCTAATATTTTTCCTTTTAATGGATCGGATTATAATCCCCAGGGAAGAGAAAGTCGTTGAAGGGGTCATTGGAGAGGATTATCTGGAATATAAGTCTAGAACACGGAGATGGATTTAGTTAAGCAAATTTTAAATTTATCTTAAAAAAGAGCAATACCGAAAGGATGAATTATTATGTCACAAAAAAATATTTTTTTAGATTGGAAGAATCCGGGGAAAGCCCTCATCACCGGTGCTTCGGCTGGTATGGGTTTTTGTTTTGCGAAACAGCTCGCGCAAAAAGGATTTGATCTGATTTTGGTTGCGCGCCGCAGAGATCGTCTTCAGGAGATTGCCGATAAACTGGCATCTGATTACTCTATCCAATGCGAAATCATTTCCGCGGACCTGTCGGATATCGATGAGATCAAAAAAACCGCTGCTTGTGTAAAACAGATCGGGAATCTGGATGTTTTAATTAACAATGCCGGCTTTGCCACCATCGGTGACTTTGCCGATGTGCCGATTGAAAAAACCATGCAGATGTTTAATCTGCACATGGCTTCCTGTGTATTGCTCACACATGCCGGACTTCCGGGGATGATTAAAAGAAAACGGGGTGCGATCATCAATGTATCATCCGTAGCCGCCTTCACCCTGACACCGGGCAATGTCATGTATGACGCGACCAAGGCTTTTCTCAAAACTTTTTCGGAAAACATCCAGCTTGAAGTTAGAGGTCACGGAATCAGAATCCAGGCGTTATGTCCGGGATTCACGCGCACGGAATTCCATGAGGTCGGCGATTTCAAGAACTTTGACCGGAGTGCCGTTCCTGACTCTTTATGGATGATGCCGGATGATGTTGTGTCTTTGTCACTGAAAGCATTAGAAGAAAATAAAGAAGTTGTCTTTATCCCCGGCTGGAAAAACCGTCTAAATAAATGGATCATCCTGCACAGCTCGATTGTTCGTAATTATTTGCACAAGAAAGTCAAAGAAAGAGAAAATCTATCAGGAGGAAACCATCATGATTAATAAAATAATTAAAAATATTATCAGAATAATTACATGGAGAGTAATGAAAAAAGCCCTAATCCAAATATTGCCATCCAGATGCAAAAGAGATGGAATGCCGGAATATGGCCGCTTTACACCCAAAGAGATACAGCGAATAACATCTCAGGCACAATTGAATATTGAAGAATTAATGCCCAGTTTCAAGGATCTTGAAAACATCGGTAATTATCAAAACGCATACCTCGGATTATTGAGTTTAGCCATATACAGGGCGTTAATAAAAGAAAGTATCGAAAGCAATTATGCCACAAAGATAGTCGGTGATATGCAGTGGCAGGCATATATGAATAACCAAGGAATAATTCCCATTATTGATCCGATAAGAAAGAAGTGGTTAAAAATATCAAAAAAAGATCCACTAGCCATTATTGAAAAACGACTAAAACAGATGATGAAGTACCCCTATAGCAAGCCAGGTTATCAGTCAGAATTTTATAAAGGAAATCAAGTAATTTGTTGGGATTTTTATTCATGTCCCATGCATGATTTTTATAAACAATTTAGAAAAGAGGAAATGACATTATTCAGAAGGACAATGTGTACTTTCGATTATTCTGTGGCTGAACATGGCGTGGAAGGCGGCAAATATGAGAGGGAACACTGTTTAGCTGACGGTGATAAAGTATGTGATATGAGATGGTCCGTGGTGCGTTAAAGCGAGGAAGGGAGGAATTGTTTTATGAAAATACTAACGATTGGAGTTGGGGTCATTGGCACAACGTATTCCTGGCAATTGCAAAAAGCCGGTTTTGATCTCACCCACTATGTGAGAAAAAACAAAACAGATGAATACAGAAGCCGGGGAATAGAAATACATTGTCTTGATCTGAGAAACTCGGCTGGAATAGAACTAAAAGATATATATCGGCCAAACTTCGTGGACGATTTCTCGGCTAATAATGGTTTCGATTATATATTGGTTTCCGTCAACAGCAACCAACTAGCCGATCTTCTCCCTCAGTTAAGCTTAAAGTCAGGAAACGCCACGATTGTGTTTCTTCAAAATCTGAGACCCGGTGACGATGAAATGATCGATCAGTTTTTGGACAAAACGAGGTACGTTATTGCCTATCCATTCAAAGCTGGCGGGGGCCGCACAGGGAACACCATCGAAACCGTTATTTTTGGCATGAATTTATCTAATACCGTTCTGGGAACAAGGGATGGACAAGTAACACAAAGAGTTAAAACTTTATATAAGATGCTAAAAAAAGCAAACATGAATCCCCAAATAATTCCCAATATCATTCCATACGTCAGGACACATTATGTTTGGGCGGCATGTTGCGTGGCCGCATACATAAAAGCTGGGACATATGACAACTTCAAAAAAAGCAAGGCTATCAAAGAATCCTACCTGGCAATGAGAGAAGGTTGGGAAATCTGCATGAAACAGGGAATCAATCCAAGGAAGGTCGCTCCGACAAAATACTACTATTTGCCATTCTTTCTTCTGATCCCTTTTACACGATGGCTGTATAACAAAAGAGGCATGAGAGAAATGTTTGAAGGACACGTCCAACATTCTCCGGAAGAAATGAAAGACATGTATTTCACCTTACTTGCTCAGGGAAAGAGACATGGCATCAAAATGCCCGTATATGAAGGTTATCTTGAATATGTATCAGATTACTTCAAAAAGATCGCGTATCTCCAGGAGTCATAGGCCGAAACAGCTGATGAAAGACCATCACGTTCAGAAGAAAGATCGATTTCATTGCGCAATTTAAAACAGTTTTGATAACTGTCAGCCTTACAATAAAACTTGCGGGTCATTTATGACATTGAAAAAGAAAACTTGATGATTTGGAAGTGTTTCATTCTTTTTAAAATTGTGGTGTAATCTCAACAGATCAGGGGGACATATGGCGTTTACCGAGGAACAGGCAAAACAAATCAAAGGGCTTTCGCGCACGGAAGTCGATGAGAAACTGAAGACCGAGGGCTACAACGAACTTCCGTCCTCCAAGAAACGTAACATTCTGGCTATTGCTTTTGAGGTGGTTAAAGAGCCCATGTTCCTGCTGCTCGTGGCGTGCGGCAGTATTTATCTATTCCTGGGTGAACCCCAGGATGCCCTGATGCTCCTGGGTTTTGTGTTCATCATGATAGGGATCACCATCTATCAGGAAGGCAAGACCGAGAAAGCCCTCGATGCCCTGCGTGATCTCTCCAGCCCCCGGGCCCTGGTTATCCGCGATGGAGAACGCATCCGCATACCCGGCCGTGAGGTCGTGACAGGTGATATGGTCTGTCTGTCTGAAGGAGACCGCATCCCCGCAGACGGAGTGGTCGTCTGGGCCCGTAATCTCACGGTGGATGAATCGCTGCTCACCGGGGAGTCGATCGCCGTCAGAAAAACGGCAACCGAGGACGACCCGGAATGCATGAAAATGGAAAAGCCAGGCGGTGAAGACATTCCCTGCGTGTATTCAGGCACCCTGGTTGTTCAGGGCCAGGGAATTGCCTGTATTAAAGCCGCCGGCATCCATACTGAAATCGGCAATATCGGCAAGGCACTGCAGACTGTGGTCCAGGAGGATACGCTGCTTCAAAAGGAGACGGCGCGTATTGTCAAGGCAGTCTTCCTCATTGCCCTCGTTCTTTTCGTCCTCGTGGTATTGGTTTATGGGCTCATACGCGGAAGCTGGATGGACGGTGTTCTTTCCGGTATCACTTTAGCTATGGCGATGCTGCCTGAGGAATTCCCCGTCGTGCTAACGATCTTCCTCGCCCTGGGCGCCTGGCGGATATCGCAGAAGCAGGTATTGACTCGCAAGATGGCCGCCGTGGAAACCCTGGGGGCCGCCACAGTCCTGTGCACCGACAAGACTGGCACCCTGACGCAGAATCTCATGGCCCTCCGCATGCTCCTGGCTGGTGATGAATTCCATACCATCCGTGAAGAAAATCCGATCCCGCTGCCCGAGACGTTTCATGAGCTGGTCGAATTTGGTATCCTGGCCAGCAAAAAAGATCCTTTTGATCCAATGGAAAAGGCCCTGTTGAAACTGGGGGTGGATAAGCTCTCCCAGACGGAACACCTCCATGCCAACTGGAGTCTGGTACATGAATATCCGCTTTCGCAGGAGCTCCTGGCCTTATCGCATGTCTGGACATCACCGGATGGAAAAGATTTTGTCATTTCGGCCAAAGGAGCGCCCGAAGCCATTATCGATTTATGCCACCTCGATGAAAACCGCCTAAAAGCACTGGCTGAAAGAATCGAACACATGGCCGGACAAGGACTTCGTGTGCTTGGCGTGGCCAAAGCTTACTTCCAGCATGATAATTCCCTTCCCGCAATTCAACATGACTTCAACTTTCAATTCATCGGCCTCATCGGACTGGAAGATCCCATCCGTCCGACCGTACCGGATGCCATCCGCATGTGTTATTCAGCCGGCATCAAGGTGGTGATGATCACGGGCGATTACCCGATAACAGCTCAAACCATTGCGCAGCAGATCGGTCTCAAAAATCCGGATAACGTTATCACGGGTAAAGAACTGGAACAGATGGACGCACTCACACTCAGCAGGCGAATAAAAGAGGTCAATGTCTTTGCGCGCGTCGTCCCGGAACAAAAACTTATCCTGGTCAACGCGCTGAAAGCAGCAGGCCAGATCGTCGCCATGACCGGTGACGGCGTCAACGATGCCCCTGCCCTGAAATCCGCTCATATCGGCATCGCCATGGGCGAGCGTGGAACGGATGTTGCCCGCGAAGCCTCCGACCTGGTGTTGCTCAACGATGACTTTTCATCCATTGTTGCCGCAGTCAGAATGGGCCGCAAGATATTCGATAATCTGAAAAAGGCCATGGCCTATATTGTCAGCGTCCATATCCCGATTGCCGGGATGTCGCTGCTGCCGGTATTCCTGGGATGGAAAGAGATGATCCTGCTGCCCGTCCACATCGTGTTTTTGGAGTTGATCATCGATCCGGCCTGCTCCGTGGTGTTCGAAGCTGAGGCGGAAGAATCAGGGATCATGCAGCGCAAGCCGCGTGATCCCGGGGAACGCCTGTTCGGAAAACGCACTCTGGCCATCAGTGCCGCGCAAGGGATCGTAGCCCTGATCGTGGTGGCCCTGGTTTATAAAGCCGCTTTTAGCCTGGGCCACGCCACTGACGAAGCCCGTGCCATTGCCTTTGTCACGTTGATTATCTCCAACCTGTGCCTCATCCTGACCAACCGGAGCTGGTCACGAAGCATCTTTGCATCTTGCAAATCACCCAATCCTGCGCTGACCTGGGTTTTAGGCGGAGCGCTCATATTCTTGGGACTCGTGATCTTTGTGCCTTTCCTGCAAGGGATTTTCCACTTCGCCCCCATGCACACCATAGATTTCTGTCTGGCTCTCATTGCCGGATTCGTGAGCATCACCTGGTTTGAAATCCTGAAAATCTTCATGCACAAGGAACATGTTGATCTGCTGGAGGACAAAACATAGAATCGGGAAAGAATCTGGCTGATCTGCATAATTTATTTTTCTTGACATTACACAGTATAGCTGCTATACTGTATTCATGGAACTTGATAAGAAAATAGTCAGAGAAATGATGATTGATTTTCTCAGGCTGATGAACAAATTCAACAAACTTTCGAAACAGACATTCGACTTTGGTACCGGAGACGTATTATATCCAGCCGAAGTTCATGTTATTGATGAGATCGGCAAGAAAAGTGGTGTAACAGTGACCGGGTTGTGCAAACTTTTCGGAGTGACCAAGGGAGCGGTTTCGCAGATTGCAGGAAAATTATCCAGAAAAGGATACGTTACTAAATTGAGAAATGAAAACGATGGAAAGGAAATAATATTATCGCTTACTCCAAAGGGTAAGAAAGCATTTGATGCTCATATTAAATTACATGATGCAATTGATGAAGATTTTGCAAGAACGTTAGGGGATATACCTCCTAAGCAGGTACAGCAATTTACAGACATATTGAAAAGAATTGAGAACCATGTGGATGTATATATAAGTCTAAAGGAATAAATTTTTTTATCATTACAGTATAGCACCTAAACCGTAGTGATCATAATAAAAAAGGAGAATAAAGAGATGAAAACAGAATTTAGAATCGGGACGCAGTTGTTTCATAAAGAGCCCAACATGAATTATACTTTAAACCGCATCTATGCGATTAATGGCGGTGATCTCGATGAAATACGGGCAGTATCTAAAAAGATTCAAACCATTGAGGACTGGATACAGGAATTCATGCAGCTGGCAACAAAAGCTCTGTCAGAAAACAGAACACTTCAGGCGACGGCATATTTTCGAGCAGTAAATTTTTATCTCACCAAGCAACATCCGGAAAAACTTACTACCTATGAAAAATATGTTACAATGATGCACGATCTCAATAAAGATTATTTTACCAAAGGCATTATCAAAGAAAAACGTGTCCCCTTTGAGGGCGGTTATTTACCGGTATGGCACATTGAACCTGCGAATAAAAATGCCGTTAAAAATGTGGTGGTGATGCATCTCGGATTTGATTCCATCAAAGAAGAATTGATTCCCATAATAAATTTTTTCCGTGAAGCTGATCTTGAGCTCTATCTTTTTGAGGGACCGGGTCAGGGCGAAGCGTTATATAAATATAACCTGCCGATGATGCCTGAATATGAAAAACCGGTCAAAGCAGTCTTGGACCACTTTAAGTTAAGCGATGTGACGCTTATCGGTCTGTCTCTCGGCGGTTATCTTGCTCCCAGGGCGGCCATTTATGAAAAGAGAGTCAGCCGGGTCATTGCCTGGGGAGTTTTGTATGATTTCTTTGATACCGTTCTGTCGCGCAGAGGGAAATTTTTTGAATATTTTCTTAAGACACTTTTGGTTCTGCGCGCCTCCTTTGTCCTCAATACCATCACAAAGCTTAAAATGAGAAGGGACACGTTTGCCAAGTGGGGTGTGGAGCATGGCATGGGTGTTTATGATGCAAAATCCCCTTATGATTATTTCAAAAAAATAAAAATGTATTCCATGAAAAAAATATCCCATCTGGTCAAACAGGACTTCCTGCTGCTGGCAAGCACAGAGGATCATTTTATTCCGAAGAAGCATGTTTATCAGCAGATTGAGAGGCTGACCAATGTCAGATCACTCACGGCACGCATTTTTACAAAATATGAAAATGCGGAAAACCATGTAAGTTTTAGTAACATACCACTGGTTATTGGTTATATGATAAACTGGATCAAGGAACATACGACTGATTCCATAAAATCAGATACTAACAACAGTCAAAAATAAATTTATGTAACTAATCAGTCAGACAGGAGAATATTTATGAAAAAGATAATCATCATAGCAAGTTGCTTCATCATTGCGATAATCACGGGCTTTGTCTTAATGACCTTCAGGGATGCCGGTGAGTTTAAAATATTACAACCTCATTCCAAATATAAGTGTGTCAAAATCGCTAATATCCCTAGCCCGGAGGACATTGCCATAGATCATTCCACCGGTTTAGCGTTTATCTCATCCTCGGACTGGAGAGCTGCCATGAAGGGAGAGTTCCATCAGGGGGCCATTTTTTCCTATAACCTGGAGGGGACACCGGTCCTGAGGAACCTTACAGCAGACCTAAAGATAAAGTTTTTACCTCACGGCATCAGTTTCTACGCTGCGCCGGACGGCAGGAAATATCTGTTTGTCGTCAATCATCCGCTACCCCGGAACTGTGTGGAAATATTTGAAATCCAAAAAAACTCCCTTGTGCACCGTGAGACCGTGGAGGGGAAATTGATCATCAGCCCTAATGATATAACGGCAGTAGGGCCGAGACAATTTTACATTACCAATGATCATGGGTCCAGTTCAGCATTAGGCAAAAAACTTGAAGATTACTTAAGGATGTCGCGCTCGAATATCGTGTATTACGACGGAGCCAAGATGCGCATTGTTGCGGATGGTTTCTCTTATGCCAACGGCATCTGGGCAACCAGCGACGGGAAGCGCCTGTATGCAGCTGCAACCACAGGCAAAAAATTCTACGAGTATGAACGTGATGCGGATGGCAACCTCAAGCCTTACTCACAGCTTGATCTTGGGACCGGCGCTGACAACATTGATGTTGACGCAAAGGGCATAATCCGGATAGCAGCACATCCAAAAATGATAACATTACTGAAGTATTTAGGAAGCAAAGAAATCCAGTCCCCTTCGCAGATCGTTGAAGTTTTTAAAAACGAAAAGGGCGGTTATTCCTTCAAGGAAACATATCTCAACATAGGTGATGAATTATCAGCATCCAGTGTTGCTGCCGGCTACAAGGATCGACTCCTTGTGGGTGCGGTATGCGAGAATCATTTTCTGGATTGCAGGGCGGTAAAATAAAAATCTTAATGATAAATATATTAACATGGGTGATGTAGAACCGGTCTACAGCCTTGGCGGCGTTGATAATGACCGCTTGCTTATAGGGGCAATATTTTATTTTTTTTCTAAATTATAAATTAAAAAATATGTATGTTGGATATCATGAAAAGAATTACAAATATTATAAAAAAACTTGATGATGAAAGAAGCAGAAAGATTATCTTCTTATCCCATTGCATCTTGAATGAGAATACACGATATCCGGGCGGCGCGTTTACTGGAGGCATGTTGTCGAATGTTGTGCAGGAAATTGATCGTAAAGGCTATGGGATCGTTCAATTGCCATGCCCCGAGCAAAGAGCATGGGGCGGTGTATTGAAAAAATATATGCTTTTGTCATACGGTTTGAACAATTCCGGATCGTTGTTGAATACATTCCGTACCTTCTTGTTTCCACTTTTCATATTGCACACCAAATGGGTATATAAAAAAATGGCGCGTGATACTATCAAGATGATTGAAGATTATAAGAATTCCGGATTTGATATAATCGGAATCGTTGGCGTTGACGGATCACCCACCTGCGGGATATCGACTTGCCTCGAAATGGGAAAAGCATTCGATTATTGCGCAGGTCTTAACATTGAATCTATCGATAGAAAGATTTACAATAATAAAATGTACGGCAAATACCTAAAGCAGGGAAAAGGATTATTTTTCCTTGAAATGGAAAAAATATTGAGAAGAAAAGATATAGCAATCACCTATTACTCTCATGATCTGGTTCGAGAAACGAAGGGAGAAAGCATTCAATGCTGTTTATAGTAATACAATACGCTATTTGTTGGTGAATACAAAACGGAGATAAATTAATTCCTGAACATCCCGCTTACGGGTAAATCCATTTCTGAAACGGATTCCCGCAGGAGATTGACGATTCAATCAGATTTTGTCAAATCCTCTTTCCAGATCGGCAATGATGTCCTCAACATCTTCAATACCGACGGCCAGCCGGAAGAGATTATCGACAATCCCCAGATCATATCTTTGTTCACGGGTGTAACGGTAATAGGTCACCGTGGCAGGATGCGTAATTAGTGTCTCCACGCCGCCCAGGCTGGGCGCGATGTAGATCATCTCCAGCGAATCCATGAATCTTTTTGCCGCATCCAGATCACCCTTGATGGTAAACGTGACAACCCCGCCTCCGCCTTTCATCTGCTCTTTGGCAATCGAGTAATGAGCATGACTTTTCAGGAAGGGGTAATAGGCTTTTTCAATCTTCGGATGGCTTTCCAAATGTTCGGCTATGCGCAGGGCGCTTTCATTTTGCGCTTTCACC
>PHBN01000298.1 GCA_002840635.1 Deltaproteobacteria bacterium HGW-Deltaproteobacteria-1 | reverse complement strand
GTCAACTTCCACCACCCTTTTCGTCCTGCATAAGGTAAGTTGGGCATCAAGGGCCCGTAGAATAAAAGAGGTTAGGTGAAAAGGAAAAAAGGTTGAAGTACCACCACAACCATTTTCAGCTTTAACGACACGCTTAAAGAAGATACTTGACATCTTCCTTAGAAGAGGAAGCTAGTCATGATTCATGATCGTCTTGACACTTGCTGTCAAGTCAAGTCTGTCCTCTCACACATAAAATGCACACAGACATTATTTTTTGATGCAATAGTTTCACGTTTTTATCCATGGCGATATTTTAATACACTGGCTATACTTTAGCAATATGATCATGATATATAATTACAATGACATCTAAAGATTGTGAGAAAAAATTAGAACTGGTCTGATCTTACCCCGAAATATGTACCTCGTTTAATTGAGTCCTTGTTTCTGTTGAGCTCCATAAAAAATATTTAATAGTCGCCATAATTTCATTTTATGCGCAAAATCTCCCGGATAATTTCATTTAATACGCAAAAATGATTTCATTATATAAGCAAAATTTGTTTGTAAGTAATTGATATTTATAGAACATGAATTTCACTTTATGCGCAAAGTTACAGGCTAAACGGAATCGACCTGTAAAACGTTATTGCTCTGTTTGAATAATTGACAATGAGAATTGCCCAGTGAGGCTCCTAGCCGATCAAGTTACTTTAGCTTGTCCACCTGGATAAAGGGCACCGTGCCGCCGGTTACATTGGGCAGTTTGCCGTCCCATTTCTCGATGGCTTTAATCTGCGCTTCAATCTGGCGTAATTGGATAAGTTCGGGTGAAATAACCTGCCGCTGCAGTCGCAGTGCTTCGGCCTCGGCCCGGGCTGAAGCAATTTTCTGTTCTGCTTCCACCCGGATCCTGTCCAGGTCACGCTTGGCCCGGAGCGCGTTCTGCTCGGCGGTTTGTTTAGACTCGATGGCTTTGTTGAATTCCTGGGAAAACTCGAAATCCGTAATGGAAAGTTCCACAACGATGACGCCAAATCCCTTCAATCTGTCACGGAGATAATTACGCACTTCCGTTTTGAGCGCTTCTCGTTTAGAGATCAACTCTTCCGCCGTGTAGCGGGCGGCGGCCGCCTTGAAGCTCTCTTTCACGGCCGGATCAATGACCCTCTCATTGTAATTTAAGCCAATATTGGAATACATCGAACCTGCTTTGGACGGTTCGAGACTATAGTTAAGAACCATTGTGGTCTGAACCACCTGTAAATCCCTGCTGGCTGCTTCCGTCTTAGTTGTAGTCTTCTGGACACGTACAGACATGTGGACCACTTCTTCTGCCAGTGGTATCTTGAAATGAGGCCCGGGCTCAACCACGCGGTTGACCTCCCCGAAGCGCAGCACCACGCCTCGTTCTCCGGCATCTACACCGAAATAAGTTGATATAATCAACAATAGGATTGCAATCCCTGCAACCCCTATGAAAAAGACTTTGCCGGGTATTTTCTGTCCATCCATCAGCACACCTCCCATTGCCTATATTTAAATGATATATTGTATACTTTTATACTTTTTTAACGATAACCATCCAGCTGCCGAACCACTGGCGACAACTTATCAGAATTCATTATTGTGTCAATATTTTTCAGATGTTTGTATCCAGTGGCAGCATGTTAAGATGATTTTTTGTTTTCCATGCGGCTGTTTTTCAAACAGGCAACTTTTTTTGTTTTGGGCATTTTTTTAATCTTCATTTCCAGTCTCAGGGCTTCGCCTTTATCCATCGCAACACTTGTAGTCAGCAGAGTCACCGGCCTTCTGGACCGGGTATACTTGGAGGCCGTCCCCCGGTTATGATCAGTCAGCCTCTTTTCAATGTTGTTGGTTATGCCGGTATATAAACTGCCGTCTGAACAGCTCAATATATAAACGACCCATCTCTGTTGCAGGCCTTCGCCTTTTGCCTTCATATCTGCACTCATATAATAAGAGAAAAAATATCGCCACTGAAAACGGTTTTCAGTAATTCTTTGACCAATCCGCAAACCCGTGTTATTAAATTCGTATTATGTGCAGAGAGGAGTAAATCATGTTGAATTTTCTGCCCAATCGGTTGGTGGGCTGTATAGCGATATTCCTGCTGACTTTAAATGTAATATTCTGGGCATCTATCTTGTTTGTTGTTTCTTTTCTGAAGTTTTTGCTGCC
>PHBN01000297.1 GCA_002840635.1 Deltaproteobacteria bacterium HGW-Deltaproteobacteria-1 | reverse complement strand
GATGATATAAGCGTTTTTAATCTCCAGCGCAACCTGGTCATTTAACTCTTTGGCCTGATCAATGGCCTGGTTTTCCAAAGCCCTTCCGGCATCAACCCGGAATTTTGTCTTACCCCACTCCCAGAAACTCCAACTGGCCACCGCCATCACCTGCCAGCTTTCTCTTTTTTTATACTCCGTCCCGGACAGGGACATCGTGTCGCCGAACCGTGCGTAATTACCCACAAGGCTAACCGCAGGAAAAAACTCACTTTGCGCCTGCCGGACCACATAGCCGGCCTGCCGGGCCTTAAGCTCTGTAATCTTGAGCTCCGGTCGATGCTGCCTTGCATTCTCCAGACAGTCCTCATATGATTGGTTGACAGGTTTATAGTCCAGGATATCGACAACCTCCAGCGGTGAAAGTAAATTCCGTTTTAACAGCGTGTTCAAGCTTGACTTGGCTAATTCCACGGCATTTTGCGATTTCACCAGCGTCTGTTTCCCGTTGGCCAGCTGTACCTCGGATTGCAGCAGATCATTTTTGGGAATCAGGCCGACCGTGAATAGATTATACGCAACATCGCGGTGGGCATTGAGCATTTCCACCGACTGGCGCGCGGTTTCTCTCAGCCTCTGCGCCCGCAAAATATTGTAATATGCAACCTTGACGTCCAGAACCACATCCAGGGATTTTGCCGTTTCTTCAACCAGGGCGATATCTTCACCTGTCTTGCTGGCCTGATAAGTGGCCAGAATGCCTCCGCCGGCAAACAGCGGCTGACTTGCTTCGATGATCCAGTTATGATTATCGATTGTTCCGGTGATCATGTAGCTTGCAGGAATGGAAACAGTGCCCGCAATACCCGGAAAGTAGAAGCCCGGTTCTTCATTGAGGCGCGTATAATTGTATGATGTCTTGAATTTGGGAAGAAACCCGGTCATCGCCTCCCGCTTTTTTGCCTGAGCGCCTTTTGCACCTTCTTTGGCAATATTGATGATCAAACTGTTTTTCAACGCGATCGCCACACTATCCTCAAGGGTTAAAGGCTCGGCTGCCCTGACGGAAAGAGGGAAAAACAGGAAAGCAGCAACTGCACATATCCATCGTCAAAGGCGACAGTTCGTTTTCTCCGCGAAGAAAAATTCTGCAAAAAGCTGCATTTTTTTCAACAAATTGCAACTGTGCGACAATGATGGCGGCTAACTTGCCATGCAGATCTTTTACTGAAGCGACTTTCTGTTCAATGGATTGATACATAAAGGTCAGCTTCTCACTGATCATGGTTGTATAGAGATGTTCCTTTCCTTTAAAAAACTGATACAGGTACCCGGTGGAAAAACCGGAGGCCATGGCAATTTCAGCAACGGTTACATTGTGAAACCCTTTTTCTGAAAAAATTTTTTCCGCTGCCGACAGAATTGCGGTGCGCCGCATATTGAACTCACGCTTTTTTCTCTGTTGCTTCTCCATGATTTCATCCGGGACCAAATTATATGAATGACCATTCATTATATGAACAGTCATTCACATTATTTTTAAAATTTGTCAAGATTTAATCAACCACTACACAGCAGGCTATAGAGAATTTGACGATCGTCCCGCAGTATTGGGATTAAATTTCTCTTGCCCGCGTCCACAAAGCACAAATGTCGTTCGACGTTCAAAGGAATGCATTATTCCTCTTGACTTTTCAGTTACGGATAGTATTTTTGACACAGTTCTCTCATGGGAAACCGTCAATGCCTTCTTATGGATCTCTAACGGGCTGTATTCGTCTTTGAAAGACCATATTCATCAAGAAAGGTATCTAAACGGGTGTGAGGATTACCAGATGAAACTTCAATTATTCATTCCGTTGCTTTCTGTTATCGCTGTTTCCTGCGGACCTTTTCCGCATCAGGTCATGCAGGAGGTTACAAGGGACATCCCCTATAACGAAGTGGTCAAGGCACCGGATGCCTGCAAGGGATCAACCGTCCTGTGGGGCGGGGTGATCGTTGAAACCATCGCAAGATCAAATGATACCCTGATCATCGTCAGGGAGACGCAGCTTGATTTTCAAAAGCGTCCCCGGAACACAGACAGGTCAGCCGGGCGTTTCATCATTCGCCATCAGGGATTTCTTGACCCGGCAATATACAGCCGGGGACGTGAAGTAACGGTTATCGGTATGCTTGACGGCAAAGAAGAACGGCCTGTCGGGGATTTGCTCTATTCATATCCCGTTATGGAAGCCCGATCCCTCAAACTCTGGGAGCCATGGACTGATTCACCCTACTATTACGATCCCTGGTACCGGGACCCCTTTCTTTATCCATGGCCTTCTTCCCCTAGGCATCTCCGGCGTTAGTAATGCCTGACCATAAGGGTTTCACTCTGCCTGAAGGGTCAGGAGAGTAATGCACCGTTCCTACCCATACTCTTTCGTTGAAGAAATCCAAAAAATATGTGAAGCTCCGGCAAAATAATTGTTAATACATCACCGTGTCATCCGGGAACCTGACGGGGAAAACACTGGATGAATAATGATCTGCAGATCAGTGAAATAGCCGAGGCAAGAAGCTGCCTCACTGATGAATCGGAGGAATACACTTGGACAGAAAACCAACCTGCGAAGAACTGGAACAGAGAATCGTTATTCTCGAAGAAGAACTGGCCAACGTCAGGCGGGAAAAAAAAGAGCTGCACGAAAATGCCGAAATGTTCGAAAGTATCATCAACGGCGTTTCGATGCTTGTCACCTATATGGACTGCGAGGAAAGGTATGTGTTCGTTAACCAGGCCTATGCAGAGTGGTATGGCTTGAACCGGCAGGAAGTGATCGGGAAGCGGGCTGCCGATATTCTCAAACCTGATGTCTACGAGAGAGCGTCCCACAACATAAAAAAGGTGTTGAGCGGACAGCATGTATCCTATGAAAACAAGGTCATTAACAAAGACGGGCATGAGCGTTACGTCCGCGCAAATTATGAACCGTGCTTCAGCGGCGGACAGATAAAAGGATTTTATACCTCCATTGTCGACATTACTGAGAACAAGCGGGCGGAAGAGGCTTTGCGGGAGAGTGAATCCCACATGAAATCCGTCAGTGATAATCTTCCCGATGGAATGATTTATCAGATGATTGCGAAGACGAAAGCTGAAGATGAGGCCCTGAAAACATTATCGACGTTCAGGATGGAAGCACGGGTCAGGGAGCCTTCGGGAGGAATAAGGTGGTCTGCGTTTTCATCAACGCCCTCTTTAATGACAGACGGTTCAACACGCTGGAACGGGATTGAACTGGTCATCACCGAGCGCAAACAGCTTGAGGAAATACTGAAAAAGAGCGAAGCGAATTTCCGGCGTTCTCTTGATGATTCTCCTCTGGGAGCCCGAATCGTTTCTGTAAAGGGAGAAACGATCTATGCCAACCAGACGTTCCTGAATATATATGACTACAAAAGTATTGAAGAACTGCAGGCAATCCCTGCAAAAGAACGCTATATGCCTGAGAGTTATGCAGAGCACCTGACCAGGAGTGAGAAAAGAAAGCGGGGTGAGTTTGTCCCGTCCGAATACGAGGTCAGTATTATAAGAAAAGACGGAGAGATCCGGCACCTGCAGGTTATCCGCAAGGAAATCTTATGGAATGGTCAACCACAGTTTCAAGTCCTGTATAACGATATCACCAAACGAAAGCGTGCGGAAATGGCGCTCCAGGAGAGTGAGGAAAAGTATCGTTATCTTGTCAAATACGCACCGTCGGGAATCTACGAGGTTGATCTTGAAACAAACCGCTTCGTTAATGTGAATGATGTCATCTGCGAGTACACCGGCTACACGCGCGATGAGCTTCTGAACACGAATTTATTCAATCTGCTTACGGAAGAAAGCCAGAGGTTGATGGCTCAACGGTTAGAAAAACTATACGCGGGGGAGCAAATCCCCCCCAGTGTCGAGTACTGTTTCAGAACCAAGGGAGGGGAATTCATTAAAAGGCGCTACGGGGATCAGCCACAACATCAATGAACGAAAAAGGGCGGAAGAAGCCCTGCAGAAGAGCGAAGAGCGACTCAAGTCAATTGTCTCGACGAGCCAGGAGTGGATCTGGGCCATAGATAACGCAGGTCACCATACGTTTAGCAACCCTGCCAGTGAGAAAATCCTCGGTTATCATGCCGAAGAAATTGTCGGGAACAAGTGGCAGCATCTAATCCACGAAGAAGACATTCCCAAAGCAAGGGAATTACTGTCGCGGTCCATCGAGAAGAAGACCGGCTGGTCGGATATTGTTTTGCGCTGGAAGCACAAGAATGGTACTTACCGCTACCTGGAAAGCAATGCCATGCCGATTCTAGACAGCACCGGAGCCTTGAAAGGTTTTCAGGGATCGGACCGCGACATCACCGAGCGGAAGCTGGCGGAGGAATTCCAAAAGAGCATGCAGGAGCGTCTGCAGCGGGCGGAGAAGATGGAACTCCTGGGAAGGGTAGCGGGCAAGGTGGCGCATGACCTGAACAATGTTCTGGGAGCGCTGACCGGTTATTCCGAACTGCTTTTGATGGAGCTTCCCAAGGGACAGCAGGCAA
>PHBN01000018.1 GCA_002840635.1 Deltaproteobacteria bacterium HGW-Deltaproteobacteria-1 | reverse complement strand
AAGGCATTCCCAGCAGTTCTTCTTTAGCATATCCGCTCTTTTTGCAGGATGAAGTATTAACGAACGCGATATTCCCCCTGATGTCCACTTCAAAGTAAATGTCATCCATATCTTCGAGGATGGTCCGGTATTTCTCCTCGCTTTCACGAAGGGCATCCTCCGCCCGTTTCCGCTCGGTGATGTCCCGGCTCACCGTGAGTATCCCGATTGGCTTGTTTTCCTTGTCGCGCTGAGCGGAAATGCTGCACTCCAGCCAGACCGTGGTTCCATCCTTTTTGTATTCTTCAACCTCCACAATGCTGATTCTCTCGGAATCGGCGGCACCAGCGGCTTCTAATTTCATCTGTTCTTCAAAAAGCGTCAGCAAGATTTGCATAGATCCGGGGGTCAAGAACTGGTCGATGGTCAGATTCATGGCCTCCTCAACGGTGTATCCATGTGTACACATAATAGATGGGCTGATATAGGTAAAGCGCAGATTCATATCCGTAACGGTGATGAGGTCAGCCATATTTTCTGTAATCATACGGTATTTTTCTTCGGACTGCCGCAGAGACTCTTCCATTTGCCTGCGCTTAGTGATCTCTCGCGCAATTCCCCGGAAGCCGACGATCTCTCCTTTTTGGTTATGCAGAGGAAAAACCGCAGCATCCACAAATCCCATTGTTCCATCTTTATGCATAAAACTGTAGAAAAGGTTCCTTTCGGGCTTACCAGTAGTGTATATCTTACCGAAGGCATTATACAAAATGGGGATATCCTCCTTGGCTACTTGAGCCCGGAAGCTTGTTCCGATCAATTCCTCTCTGGAATACCCCACGTGACGGGTGATTGCATCATTGAAGAAGGTGAAATTGCCGGCAAGGTCTACCTCAAAATAAGCATCGTCCATTTGTTCAAGAATAGTCCGGTATTTCTCATCGCTTTCACGAAAGGCATTTTCCGCCTGCTTGAACTCGGTGATGTCGGTGAAAAAGCCCACGATGCATTTTTTGCCATGGAAAACAATTAAAGATGCGCCGATGTTGGCGCGAAATAAAGTACCATCTTTTCGTAAACGCGGAACATTTTCTACCCACGTCTTTTCGCCTCGCGCTAGGGCATCGAACATAGCCAGCACTTGTTCCAAAGACTCTTTCGGGTGAATGTCCTCCACTCCTAACTGTGATATCTCTTCTTCGGTGCGGCCCAACATCCTGCACATTGCAGGATTGGCATAAACGAATTTCTTCGTCTGCAATTCGGCTATGAGTATTCCCTCAGCGGCACCGGCAAACAACATTTCGTAATTGGATTCAGATTCTTGCAGTTCCTTGATTCTCTGCTTTAATAAGGCATTCTCTTCGAGCAGTTCTTGATATGTTTTGGATGGGTCGTGCATCTGATGCCCTTCTGCTATTAATGTTGCATTGATGGAAACAAAATAGATGATATTTCCCGAGTACGTAGCATAAAGAAATACCGGTTGATTAATTTTAATATTGATACAGGGAACTGTAAGGAGAGGAGTAATTATCTTTATTATTGAGAGCAATTATCCTGCCTGGCAGTTCAGCCACCGTATCCCTAAGCGAGATTTAGGTCGCTAACTTTGCGCCCCGCTCTTTCAAGCAGTTTACCTTTTTCAAGTATCTATTTTATAAACTTAATCATCTCATAAATCAAGGTTATCTTATATAAAATGGCAAGTTCAAATTCGCTAGAGCATTTGAACATTTTGAATATATCCAGAACTATTTCCCGTCTAGCAGCTTTTTCTTTTTCTCTCCCAACAGCAGTCCCACTTTCCTGAATTGTTCGATGCAGATGTTCTTAAATTCCTCAAAACTCTGCCCTTTGGCTCTCCGAATAAATTTTCCCAAAGTATATTCGCTAGCATCTTTCTGCTATACTCAATCCAAACCACAAGAACTTCTTAACAAATATCTATATATAGTGTATTAATTTCAACTACTATTTATTAAAGGGCTTAGTGGGCTAAATTAAAATAATCTCACTATAATGTTCAGGAAAGGTTATTTACCTATGGCCGTAAAATCTAAATCATCTGTTAAAGCCAAAACATCTATCAAGCCTAAGACAGCAAGTAAGCATAAGGTAGCGGTCAAACCCAAAAAAGCAATCAACTCTAAAAAAAGCGATTTTCCCCCGTTATCAGAAGATATTACATCTAATCTAGGAGTACATGATGAATGGAATGTAGCGCAGTCCGAAGAGAGATACCGGAAGATACTTGATGAAATGGCAGAAGCATATTATGAGTTAGACCTCGACGGTAATTACACCTTTGTCAATGATGCGCTCTGCCGTCACATGGGATACACCAAAGATGAACTGATCGGGGTTAACGCCCGAAGTCACATATCTAAAGAAGACGTTGATAACGTATCTAAAGCATTTACTAACATATACACAACCGGTAAACCAGCAAGGGAAATTCCTTATGCATTTATCCGTAAGGATGGAACAACAGGATTTGCCGAAAACACGGGCTCCCCTTTGCTGAACCAAAAAGGAGCGATCATCGGTTTTCGGGGAATTGTGCAAGACACCACCGAACGCAGGCAAACGGAAGCCGCTCTGCGGCAGTCAGAGGAAAAACACCGAAATATTATTGAAAACATCCAGGATGGCTATTTTGAGGTTGACCTTGACGGCAACTTTACCTTTTTCAACGAAGCAATGCGCGAAATCCATGGTTATCCCAAAGAAGAATTGATGGGCATGAACCACCGGCAGTCCGCGGATAAAGAAAACGCAAAGAAAGTGTTTAAAGCTTTTAATGAAATCTACAAAACGGGAATAACCGGCAGTATATTTGATTATGAGATTATCAGGAAAGATGGGACCAGAAGGCAGGTTGAAGTATCTGCTTCGTTACAAAAAGATGCATCAGGAAAACCGATAGGATTTAGAGGGATATCGCGGGACATTACCGAACGCAAGAAAATGGAGGAAACGATACGCCAGTCCGAAGAGAGATATCGGACTATACTTGATGAAATGGAGGACGGCTATTTTGAGCTAGATCTAGCCGGTAATTTTACCTTCGCTAATGAGGCAGATTGCCGTCTCTTGGGATACCCCAAAGAAGAACTGATCGGATCAAACTTCCGCAGTCAAATTGCTAAAGAGGAATTTGATACCGTTTATGGCGCCTTTAGTAACATTTACATCACCGGTAAGCCCCAAAGGGGCATTTCCTATAAGGCTATTCGTAAGGATGGATCGACGGGATACGCCGAAGTCGCAGGTTTCCCGCTGCGAAACCAAAAAGGAGAGATTATTGGCTTTCGGGGGATTGGACGAGATATCACCGCTCGCAAACTAACCGAAGAAAAGATTCAATACATGGCCACACACGACTCCCTGACGGGATTGCCCAACCGCTTGATGTTCAGCCAATTACTTAACCATGCCATACAATCTGCGAATCGTTATAAGAGGCAGATTGCCGTCTTATTCCTCGATTTGGACCGCTTCAAAAATATCAACGATACTATGGGCCACGAGGCAGGTGATTTGCTCCTGAAGGAGATCGCCACACGGTTGAAGCAAACCTTGCGGGCAGTTGATGTTGTCTCCCGTCTGGGAGGAGATGAGTTTGTGGTTCTGATCGATGAGGTAAGTAATACAAACCATGTCGCCACAGTAGCCCACAAGATCCTTACCAGTATCATTAATCCCCTAACCATTATGGGACAAGAATGCCGTATAACGGCGAGCATCGGCATCAGTATATACCCGAAGGATGCCGAAGACGATCAAACCCTGATGAAAAATGCCGATATGGCCATGTATCTTGCCAAAGAGGAAGGCAAAAACAATTACCAGTTCTACGCTGATGATATTCAATCAAAATCGTTAGAACATCAATCGATCGAAACAAACCTTCGCCTTGCCCTGGAGCGCAATGAGTTCTCCTTGCACTATCAGGCCAAAGTTGACTTCAAAACTAACGCGATCACTGGCGTTGAGGCGCTGCTTCGCTGGCAGAATCCAAGTCTTGGTTCGGTAACCCCCACGCAATTTATTCCCGTAGCCGAAGAAACAGGTCTAATCGTGTCCATAGGCCGGTGGGTAATGAGAACCGCGTGTGCCCAAAACGTTGCCTGGCAACAGCAGGGTCTTCCCCCTATCTGCATGGCGGTAAATTTGTCGCTGCGACAACTCACGGATGATAATCTGATAGATGATATCAGGATGGCGCTGCATGATTCCGGCATGGCGCCAAACCTGCTGGAGTTGGAAATTACCGAAAGCATGGTGATGCATAATCCTGCGCGAATGATTTCTATATTGGCTAAAATCAAAAGCGTGGGCGTGCGTCTGGCCATTGATGATTTCGGCACTGGCTACGCTTCTCTTGCCCAGATTAAGCACTTCCCTGTTGATACACTGAAGGTGGACCGATCATTTATCCGCAACATCCCGCAAGACGCTGAAGACAAAGCTATTACCGAGGCGATCATTGCCATGGGCAAAACCCTAAGTCTCAGGGTCGTGGCCGAAGGTGTGGAAACGCTGGAGCAGATGAACTTCTTAAAGGACCACTCCTGTGATGATATGCAGGGTTATTACTTCAGTAAACCCATAGTGCCTGAACAGTTTGCCGATCTGCTGCGGAAACATGTCCCCTCTCCACTAAAGTAGGAGTGGGTAAAAGAAGCCTTAAAATGGCTGAGAAAGTGCTTCCGTACGCGAGCGACCGTTTCAAGAACGGTGTGACCAACAATGTTGAGGTGGTGCAGACACAAGATTCCCTGACATGCGCATATGACAATCATTTCAACGCACAGGGGGCAATCTTTAACGGACGGCTGTTTTTATGGCGAAAGAGGAATGTTCCGCGTCGCACCACCGCTGGAACTCAAAAAGCCGGAGGCCATCTTCCGGCACAAGGTATTCAAGATGCTAATGAAAAAAGGAAAGATAACGAAAGAGTTGATTGCCATGCTCTCTTCATGGCGGCAACCGGATTTCACCGAAAGATGAAACGGCGATGGAAAATCTGGCGCATTATATCATCCGGGCCTCATTTTCTCAGGAGCGCATGCGCTATTTGGAACAGGAAGGAACGGTCGTCTATCGGTCCAAACACGGAAGGGATACAAAAAAATCTCTGCGCTGAACTGGCTGGCGGCCATGTGTTCGCATATCCCAAACCGGGGCGAACAGATGGTTCGTTACTATGGTTATTACTGGTTGTACCTTAGCATAACACTGCAGAATTGAAAATTGCGGACTTCAGGAAGGAAGAGATAAAAAGGAGGCTGTTTAGTTCACCTACAAACAAATGAAATCAAAGTGATTAAATGTTATTTATTAACGATTGAAAGTTAGCAATAGCCCATATCAGAAGGCGTCACCGACCTTACCGCATATGCGCGGTGTTTCTTCCGTTTTCGCCTTGAATGTGCGGATTTCTTGGCCTGATTCAACATTCCACAGCTTCATGGATTCGTCTTCGCCTCCCGAAAGAATCAAACGGCCATCAGGACTGAAGGCAACAGAACGAACTTTACCACGATGTCCTTCAAATCTTCGAATTAAACTACGTGTCCCTAACTCCCATAAAAGTAACCCGCCATAATCATTGCACGAAAGAGCATAGCGACCATCTGGACTGAAGGCCACGGAGTTAACATTTCCTGATTGTGCAATACTTCCGATTTCCCAACCCGATGAAACCTCCCATAGTTTCATTGTCGCATCTTTATAATCACCCCCGGATAGGGCATATCGACCATCTGGACTGAAGGCTACCGATTTAACGTCCTGGTATTGATGCCCTAAAAATGTCCGTATATGCCTGCCGGATTCAATCTCCCAAAGATTCACTTCCGTGCCGCTGCTACCGGAAAGAGCGTAAAGCCCGTTCGAACTGATTGCAATCGAATATATGCTCAGGTGCACTTTGTGAAATTTGCTGGATTCTTTCTGGAATGATCGAATCTCATTTCCAGATTCTACGTCCCAGATCTTCACAGTTTGATCCCAGCTACCTGATAAAACACGTCGACCATCATGGCTGAAAGCAACGGATTTAACGCGCCTTGCGTGTCCTTTGAAAGTTCGGATTAACAACCCTGAATCAAGGTCCCAAAGTTTAATAGTCTTATCCATGCTACCTGATAAGGCATACTTACCATTTGGGCTGAAAGCAATGGATTCGACTTCACAAGAATGTCCTTTAAAGACACGTATATTCTGTCCAGTTTCTATATTCCAAAACTTAACTGCATTATCTGAATTTCCCGAAAGAGCATATTTACCATCCGGGCTGAAAGCGACTGAATTGAAATAACTGTGAGGTTCATACTCTTTTGGACTTTTAGAATAAGCAGCTATCCCAAGAGCAATTTGAAGTGGCAAGGTAACAACAAATACTGGGATTGCTATAGGTGCGATGATTACTTTAGCGATTAATTTTATTGTATCACCAAACATTATATGAAAGTTGGTTGCGTCGGCAATAGACCAAGCAATATCATCGTTGCCAGGACCTTTCCGGTAAGCAACATAAATACGTTCTTCCTTTTTATCATTGTATAAAACTAGTATTGAAGGATAACCCTGCCAGCTTTCCGGAGGAAGCAAAGCACTGATGTTTTTTATGCCTCTTTCACCAGGAGGATTGAAAATAACCTTGACGGGCTTATGAACAGATATTTCTTCTTTTGTATCGGAAAAATTAAGCCATATAGATTTGCTATAGGGATAATTTCCCATGGGAATAAGCAGAGCGTATTCCGTTTTGTTGCTTTCGGTAAACAAGAGCCGGGCATAAGTATTTTTGCGAATTCCTCCAATTATGCTATTTTCCCCAATATGCATTTCTTCTTTATGCTCCGGTTCGTAACCTTGATACTCACATGCTACCGGTTCTGGTAGATCAAGATATGATGAGTTGGCAAAAGCATTATATCCGCCCAAAATAGGTATCAGAGTTAAAACAAGGGAAATTTTCAATACTAAGACATGAATTTTGCTTTTTGGTATTATAATTTTCAACTCAGATCTCCTTTATTATTGTTTTATGTAAGATGCCCACGAAAAACGAGCAGGAGCGTTAACGATCGGCAGGATTATTTTTATTGGGCTTCAGTCTTTTGGTGGTAATAATTCTTTTAAATTTGTGCCGTCACTATTCATTATCCAATAACGGCGTTTAGCGTAATTTTTTCTTCCTTCTTTAAAAACTATTAACGTGCCATCAGAAGATATTTCAGCAGATATTATTTCTGATTTCATGTCGGTAAGTTGTTTAATTTCATCACCAACTTTTACGAATATATCGTTATCATAACAATTACTTGTACAACCTATGTAAGTAATTTTATCATCGAAAGAAATAGATGGTTTTGTGGAATAATATGGATGTTTTATTGCCGCTTTTCGTTCAATATTATTTTCATCCATGATATATATTCCAGTACCATCACTAAAAATAAAACGTTCACCATCTGAAAAATAGTGAGGACAAGATATATAATTAAAGTTATGGTTTGTTAATTTTCTTTCCTCTCCTGTATCTAAATTAGTCTCATGAATATCACACTGACTCAATGCTGATTCACCTTTCTTCTTAACTAAAAAGTTACACCGAACAAATATTACGCGCTTTCCATCAGGTGCAAATGACGGACACGAATTGGTCTTTACCTTCATAGTTTTGAGATCATAATTATTAACTACTTTTATCGGGCCCGTATCACCGGAGCGTGTTAATTGCTTTTTCTCTGTGCCATCGGAATTCATCATAAAAATATTCTTTTCCTCTTCCGAACCATCTATAAATAGCATTTTACTACCATCACGGGAATAAGAATACTTGTCTAAGTCACAGTTTTCTTTCTGTTTGCTAAATTGTTGAGTCGAAACATCAAAAATGTATTTGATGAAACAATTATCGTATGATTCGCAATAACGTAAACCAACAATATTTTTATTACCCAAAAAACTAATATCTTTGTAGCCTGAATTGAATTTGAAATATTTATCCACCGGGATCCAATATGGAAGAGCAAAGAATAAACATAATAGGCCAAGCATCAATCCCAAAAATCCCGTGCCAGCCGAAATTCCCATCTGACGTTTTATTAAAGCTAAGAATCCGAAAACAATTGCACCGATTGACATGAAGACAAAAAATATTTCCGGGCCCCTACTTTCTAGTCCGTTCATGAATGAGAAGAAAAAAGAAAGACCACCCAAAATTAATGAAGGAACACCATAATTGTTTTTGTTCATATCACTTGCCTAGAGAAAAATAATTAGGATCGTTAATATATTATACTTAACAGTTTATAAACGGAAACCTTTCTGTCATAAGAACTATAATAGATGAAACAACAATCAGTCTGTTTTCAATTGTTAGCACAATTAAAGTGGCTTACCTGGAAAATCAAACCATAGTTCCGCTTACGTCAGCAATTTAAACAATATGCTTAAAATGATTTATATGTAATACGAATAGCATGACAGTGTAAGCATTATCAATTGAAATCTTTGATCACTTCCATGATTGTCATGTTATTGACTACAGGAAGACATCGTTAAGCGTTGAAGTACCTACTCCTTTTGTGTGGTGCTCAATTGTCATGATTGGGGATTACGGATGGAAAGAGAGATAAAAAGATTAGGGTTTGTCATCCTGTTGCATTTCTTTATATACATCCGGATACAGTTTTTTTAAACAATCATCACAAATCCCATGACTGAATTCGACATCCAAGTGATCTCTTAAGTATACTTCTATCTGGGTCCAGTAACCCTTGTCACTACGAATTTTTTTGCAGGAGGCGCATATCGGAAGCATGCTACTTAACGTCTTGACTTCCTTCAGTGCCTGTTGAAGTTCCCGGATAAGTTTCTCACGCTCTTTTTCCGCCTGTATGCGGTTGGTGATATCGCTGTATACGCCTTCAATTCCCAGTATATTTCCCGCGTTGTCGTGGAAGAACTGGATGTTTGCCGATACAATGACCGGTTGACTGTTGTCCCTGCGTTTAAGCGTTATTTTTTGCCTTGTAATTCTTCCGCATCTCTGAAGCATCTCCAGGTGAAGCTGTGCTTCATTCGGATCAAAATAAAAATCGCTGCTGATCCTTAGGCCGATTATTTCTTCTGTGGACGAGCAGCCCAGGGTATAAGCAGCGGAGGGAGATGCGAAAGTGATATTGCCGTTTAGATCGGCACGGAAGACAACATCCTGCAGGTTGTTGACGATCGTGCGGAATTGCTCCTCGCTTTTCCGCAATGCTTCTTCCGCCTGTTTACGCTCGGTGATGTCTGTGAAAAAGGCCATATTGCACATCACACCGTCTAAGACCATAGATGCTGCTGTGCGGATATCAGCATAAAACACGGAACCGTCTTTCCGTTTGCACGGAATATCGATTGCACAAGTCTTTTCGCCTCGTGCCAAGGCCTCAAACTCAAAAAGCACATCTGCCAAAGAGTCTTTAGGGTGAATGTCCTGCACGCGTAAATGCAAAATCTCTTCTTCCGTAAATCCAAACATTCTGCATAAAGCGGGGTTGGCGTGAATGAATTGCTTCGTCTGCAATTCAGCCACAAGTATTCCCTCGGCGGCATTGGAAAACAGCATTTTGTATCTAGATTCAGATTCCTGCAGCTCTTGGATTCTCTGCTTTAACAGAGCAATCTCTTCGGCTTGTTCTTGATAAGTTTTGGATGTATCATGCAATTGATGCTCTCCGCTTTGGTTCATGATACCGGCTGGGAACAAAATGGACGATACTGATTAAGTGCATATATTTTTTTAAAATACCTGATGCCCCCGGAAATGTCACTTCTTAATCTTTCTCCGCACTCCTGCCAGCCCCATGAGACCAAGACCAAGAAGAAGCATGGTGGCGGGTTCTGGGACTGATGCAGGGGAAAGGACTGCCGAGGTGACATTGGCCCTGATTTGAAAATCTTGATAGTCTTCTGAGTATTGTTGGCTACTAATGGTCAGGAAGTTTTCTGGCCAATCAGACAGAACCGGCGGCATTGTTGGCAACGCTGTGCCCACTGCGCTCGCCAAAGCGGTATGGGTTACAAAATCACTAAGTTGCCATGAAATGTGGTTATCAATGTACCAGGGTGATTCTGGCGAAGGAACCGAGATGTCAAAAAGATTATTATAACTTCGCAGCAAGTAAGCATCGTGGTTATTATTGTGGTCATTACAAATCTCTAACAGGAAATCGACATCGCCCGGGTTGGTGCGGAACAGGTATCCATTAACCTCCAGGGTTAAGCCGAACGGCGCAGTCGTATGCCGATAGTCTCCGACCTCGGACGAGGCATTTGTATCTGCTGTGGTTGTCTCGTAGATATATGTTCCGTGGATGATGTCACCGACACCAATATGCCCAGTCAAGAATCCATCCGAATCACTAATCCAACTTATTGTGGCACTTAAGTCGATTGATATGGGTGCAGCCCCTGCGGGATTCACAGGAACGAATACTGCCAATAGCCCCAGGAGCAACAACGCACATTTTAGTAATATGCTTCTCATTGCCATCTCCTTAAATTGTCGTTGAATTCTGTTGAATCAGATTAACTCTTAAACTTCCTCCTTACTCCTGCAAGCCCCATAAGACCAAGACCAAGAAGGAGTAAAGTGACAGGTTCGGGGACGGGAGTTGTGTCCATGTAGGTACGAAAGCCAAGATCGCCACCCAGTGCGACTATGGTTCCCGGCACAAAGCCTGATCCATATGCAGCACCACCGGCGTAGTATGGCAGTGGAAATCCGCTATCGTCGTATTCGCCACGCCAGGTCGCTTGTCCTGATCCTTGGACCACAAGCGCATAAACATCGCCCGGACTCACCATCAACCCTGAGCCACTCAGGTCCCCGCTGTAGAATACCGGATCCTCATCAAGACCGGAAATGTTGATTGCAGCCTCTGCCAGGGAACCTGATGTCAAATCTGGAACGCCATTGATTGTGGGGTATACTTTAAACGTGAGTACTCCGCCCGAACCCACTGTCGAAAGATACACCTCAAAGCCTGACAGAAGTCCGCTGAGGCCAACCGTAAAAGTCTGCGCCCGGACTAAATCATAATCCAGCTCAGCGTGCATGAATGCGTAGCCACTCTCAGGTTTATATTGCTGATCAAGAATCGGGGTAGACTGGACGATTTGGGGAGTTCCTAAACTTATACTGAGCAAGAATAAACTCAACATAAAAACAATAAACCGCTTTTTCATTGTTTTTACTCCTTTCTGAAAAGTTAAACAAAGCAATTGCACGGATGAGACACTTGTATAATCGCATTTAATGCAAGAGTTATTCCTTGATCATCTATATCTTGTTGTAATTTATGTGCATTCTTCCGTAAAGCTCTGATAGATCCGAATTTTCAGGTGTGAAAAATATTTCCCATGTGACGAGAGGAAACTCCTGTTCCCCTCGTCAGAATCGTGGATTATAAATCTTCCCGACACTTATCAGGCGATTTCTGGATGCTTTTAGGGTGCTAGTATCGCTCTAATGCATAGCCATACTGACTTTGGATGGTATTTTGGAAATGTAAAGATTCCCGACAAGCACTATTCCCTTCAGTTCCTCCCAAAATCATTACCCATCTCCGCTTGGCGTTGCCGGGCAGTAGTCGATGAACACTTAGCCAGCATATAAAGCTTTTCTCTAATCTTGCCTGCGCATTTCAGGAAGCCATCGTTAAGCATTGAAGTCATCTGCTTAGTTTCAGGGTTGGGCAGTTGAAAGAATTGAGGATCATCAGTTGTATGGTGCGACGTAAAAAATCAGCCGAAGCGTAAACCTCATTCCTGATCAATCGTTGTATTTTATTGCGCCCGGCGTTGGCTTTTGGTAACCTAGTTTTTTTTGAGTCTTGTGCGGTAAAAGATCAGATCGTTTTCTGAGAGTGTTCTGCCGTCTAGGATTCTATGCGATTTCATCTTCCGAAAATCAATTGGGGATCTTCCTTACCGAAATCCCATCCATTCATCCAGATGTGGACAAGAGTTGGAATACAGGATTGACACGCTTTGTTCAAGTCCGTGTATGATATCCCCGTAGGAAGCAATCCTTTTTGCGCCAGAATATTTTCCAACTGAGTATGGACTCCAATCAGGTACTTTACATCGTTGGAGGCATACTCTATTTGTTCCGGCGTTAATTGTGTTTTTCCCCAGAATGTTGTTTGTTGTTTCTTATCCA
>PHBN01000296.1 GCA_002840635.1 Deltaproteobacteria bacterium HGW-Deltaproteobacteria-1 | reverse complement strand
CATGAAAATGGTCGCGTTGGACAGGGAGACTTCTTTGCCGATGCGGTGCTGCATGACGTGCATACCGCGCTGAAATTTACCTGAGCAAATGCGCAAAAAGGCAATGCGGTCACGGTGCGCCGGGTCCATGTTGGCTTGAATTTTAAACACAAAGCCGGAAAAATCATCTTCATCGGGACTGACCTGGCGGGTAGTTGTCTGGCGTGGGACCGGCGGCGGTGCGATTTCCACAAAGGCGTCAAGCAGTTCCCTGACACCGAAATTATTGATGGCGCTGCCGAAGAAAACCGGTGTCTGGCCGGCCTTTAAATATTCCTTTATGTCAAAGGGATTGGCCGCGCCCTCAAGCAGTTCGATCTCCTCACGGAGTTCCCCGGCCTGACTCTCCAGCAGTTCATCGAGCATCGGATCGGACAGGTCATTGATGACCAGGCCGTCTTCCGTGCGCTTGGTTTTGCCCGGTGTAAACAGGTGAAGCTTTTTATCATAAAGGTTATAGACGCCTTTAAATCGTTTACCCATTCCGATAGGCCAGGACAGGGGAGAACATTCAATCTGCAGTTTGTCTTCTATGTCCGACAGAATGTCCAGGGGCGCCAGGCAGTCACGGTCCATCTTATTGATGAACGTGATAATGGGTGTGTTGCGCAAACGGCAGACTTCCATGAGCTTCTGTGTTTGCGTCTCTACACCCTTGGCGCCGTCGATGACCATCAGAGCGCTGTCCACTGCGGTGAGCACGCGGTAGGTGTCTTCGGAAAAATCCTGGTGGCCGGGTGTGTCCAGCAGGTTAATTTCGCATCCCGCATATTCAAACTTCATGACGGATGAAGTGACGGAAATACCGCGTTCCTTTTCGATGGACATCCAGTCGCTCAAAGCATGCTTTGACGCCTTACGGGCTTTCACTGCGCCGGCCATTTGAATCGCGCCGCCGAAAAGGAGGAGCTTTTCGGTCAGCGTTGTTTTCCCCGCATCGGGATGGCTGATGATCCCGAAAGTGCGCCGGCGTTCAATTTCTTTCTGCAGTTTTTTACTCAAAATAACCTCATGATGATAAGCCGTGTAAACGGCAACAACCGCTCATGCTGCGCAATTGTCTGTAGTCGAATAGTCTACAATCTATTTGTCTGATTCGAGAGTCGCCTCTTAACCAATAAATCCGACGCTGTCAACCGCGAAGAACTTCGGTTCCCGGATCAGCCGAAATCCCATTATATGATATTTTAGAAATATCCAAAACAAATTCAGTGCAAAGTGAACAAAACAATGGCATCATTAACACTGTGAGGGCAAGCCAGAGAATCCTTTGCTTTTGTGCCTTTAAGTAAGGAATGAAAATGATAGAGGTCTATTCCACATACAATCCCGGCGACATTGCGGTGATCAAATCTGTCCTCGATTCGGAAGATATCCATTATTATTTTCAGGGTGAAAACGCAAATATGCTGGTGGCCGCCGGCGCGTATGCCCGTCTGCTGGTTCAGGACGACCAGGCCCAACGTGTCAGAGAAATTTTGCGGGAAGCAGGATTCCTGGAACAATAAACGGAAACGGTTGAAGACCGTTCCCCGCCTCTTAATCTAACAATCTACAGCCAAACAGTCTAATAGTCTATTTAACTATTTTATCTCCGCATGGTAGCTCTGCAGGGATTTTGCCCGGCCGTGACCCTGGCGGAAGGCAGTAATACCCTTGACCGCGGCCACGGCGGCAGCAACCGTCGTAATATAGGGAATCTTGTATTTAATGGCGGCCTTTCGGATGTAGGAATCGTCGTATTTGCTCAAGCGCCCGGCCGGTGTGTTGATCACCAGTTGAATCTCGCCGTTTTTAATGGCGTCGACGATATGGGGCCGTCCTTCGTGCATTTTCAAAATCCGTTCCGAGGCAATGCCGTGATCGGTAAAGAACCTAAGCACTTCACCGGTGGAGCGCATTTCCGGCCCCAGGATCGGATCGACTTCCTGATACATGTTGAAAGGGAAAACGGCTTCCTTGACGCCGTAATGATGGAATATTTTTTTGTTTAGCTTCAGGTCCTTCAGCTTTTTGCCCAGCATGATCTGTGTGGCAAGCCTTGCCATGGAGATATTGCAGACCTTGGAAACCAGCGGCACAGTGCGTGAGGCGCGCGGGTTGGCCTCCAGGATGTAAACGACATCGTTGGCGATAGCGTACTGAATGTTCATCAGGCCGACGACTCCAAACTCCACGGCAATCTTTTTTGTGTACTCATTGATTGTGTCGATATGTCGCGCCGGAATGCTGATGGGCGGAATCACACAGGCGGAATCACCGGAATGGACACCGGCCAGTTCAATGTGCTCCATCACCGCCGGCACAAAAGCGTCCGTCCCGTCGGATATGGCGTCGGCTTCCGCTTCAATGGCATTTTCCAGAAACTTGTCGATCAGAATCGGTCGATCCGGCGTAACACCGACTTGGGCATGGGGATTCCCAGCTTGTCCATCATCACGCGGAAGCGGTCGCGGTCTTCAGCCAGATCAATGGTTTCAGGCGAGGTGCCGATAATTTTCACACCGGCTTTTGCCAGATCCGCTGCGATGTTCAGGGGCGTCTGCCCGCCAAATTGCACGATCACGCCTTCGGGTTTTTCCTTTTCGTAAATGCTTAAGACGTCTTCCACGGTCAACGGTTCAAAATACAGTTTATTCGAGGTATCATAGTCGGTGGAAACGGTTTCCGGATTACAGTTGACCATGATGGATTCAATGCCTTCGTCGCGCAGGGCAAAAGCCGCATGCACGCAGCAGTAGTCAAATTCAATGCCCTGCCCGATGCGGTTCGGGCCTCCGCCAAGGACCATGATCTTCCGGTTTTTGCTGACACCGACCTTATCCTCGGCGTTATACGTGGAATAATAGTACGCTGCGTTTTCCACACCGCTGACCGGCACGGCGTCCCAGCGTTCAGCGAGGCCTGCGGCCAGCCGCTGCTTGCGAATGTCTTCCTCTTTTTTACCCAGTATCTGTGCGATGTATCTATCGGCAAATCCGTCTTTTTTTGCCACAATGAGCAGATCATCCGGCAGTTTCTTGCCCTTGCAGGCAAGAATTTTTT
>PHBN01000295.1:839-3041 GCA_002840635.1 Deltaproteobacteria bacterium HGW-Deltaproteobacteria-1 | reverse complement strand
CTGCTCTTGGCAAAATCACCCGCCCTGATGACTTCAATTGCACTTTCTTTTTGAAATTCCTTTACCAGATGATTGTAAAAGGATTCCTGCAGATTTACGCTTTGGTCTCCCGCATGCACGTCAAATGGCAGAATGCATATTTTCTTGATGTTTTCAGCACGGGCTTGAGCAAGAAGACAAAAAACGCAAAGAAATGCAACCAACAACACCTGAAATGTTTTTTTATTGAATATCATAAATCTCTCCATCACGCAGGCCGATTCTCTTGGACATCCTGTCTGCCAGCAGTTTGTTGTGCGTGACAACAACCAACGTTATTTTTTTCTCTTTGTTCAAATGAATCAGGATGTCTTCTATCTTTTTTCCTGTTTCCGTGTCAAGATTTCCTGTAGGCTCGTCGGCCAGCAGGATTTCCGGTTCCATCACCAGAGAGCGGGCGATGGCGACACGCTGCTGTTCACCTCCGGACAGTTCGCCGGGTTTGTGCTTCACACGATGCTCCAGACCTACATCCCGAAGCAATTGAAACGCTTTGTCCGCTGCCTGCTTTTTGGCCAGCCCGCTGATCAGTGCCGGCATCATCGCGTTTTCCAGGGCCGTAAATTCCGGCAGCAGATTATTAAACTGAAAAACAAAGCCTATCGTTCTGTTGCGGAACGAGGCAATTTTTTTTTCACCCCACTCAAAAACATTGTTGCCGCCAATCAACAGCATGCCCGATGTCGGATGATCCAGTGTTCCGAGAATATGAATGAGTGTGCTTTTACCGGCGCCGGAAACACCCAGGACAGCCAGTGAATCTCCCTTCTTAACCTCAAGTTTTAAATTTCGCAAGACTTCAATTCTATTGCCGTCTTTTATAAAGGTTTTCGACAAATTGTCCAGTATAATCATATCTGACCGCGCTTCATGTATTATTCGTACCTCAGGGCTTCAGCCGGATCCAGTCTCGATGCGCGATATGATGGATAAATCGTTGATATGAAACAAATAAGTATCGTTCCAATCACAATGGTAACCACATCTGAGTAATTGACCTTGGAAGGAAGCTCGCTCAAATAATATACGTCACCCGGCAGAATTTTAAAATTAAAGATTTTTTCCACAAACAGAGAAATCTTCTGTAAATTCAAGGCAATTAAAAGACCGGCAATACATCCGAAAAAAGTGCCGACCACGCCGACAATCAGTCCCTGATAAATAAATATCTTCATGATGGTGGCGGACGTTGCCCCCATGGATTTTAAAATGGCAATGTCCTTGTTTTTTTCCATGACGACCATGATCAGGGCGCTGATGATGTTGAAGGCAGCCACCAGTACGATCAGGCTAAGAATGATAAACATCACGCGTTTTTCAAGCCTGAGCGCTGAAAACAGGTTTTTATTCATCTGCATCCAGTTTTGCGTGAAGAAGGGGAAGCCCAGCCTGTTTTGGATGCTTCGGGCGATCACATCCGCCTTGTAGATGTCGTTGACGACAATATCGATTCCCGAGACGGAGTCTCCCATGCCTAAAAATTCCTGGCAGCTTTTCAGGGAAAGAAAAGCCAACTTGGAATCATATTCATAAAACCCGGATTCGTAGATGCCCACCACGACAAATTTCTTCATGCGGGGAACCATGCCCATCGGGGTGGAAATGCCGCCGGCCGGGGAAATGATGGTGATGGTGTCGTATAGAAAAATTCCCATGTTTCTTGCCATTTCCCTGCCGATCACGATACCGGCCAGGCCTTTGTCGGTATCAGGCAGTTCTTTCAACACGTCTTCAGGAATGGTGTTGAGATGTTCAAGGCTGCCTTCCCGAATTTTTCCCAGGTGAATCACTTTAGGCGAACTTTGCGTATCCAGGCCCCGGATAACAACGCCGGTAACGCTGTTGTTGCCCTGGACCATGGCCTCCGTGTAAATAAAGGGTGTGGAAGCGACGACGCCCGGTGTTTTATCGATTTCTTCCCGGATTGCAGAATAATTTTTCATAGACGCGTTCATACTGGCTGTGATTTCGATATGAGATTTGATTCCCAAAATCTTGGTGCGCAGATCTTCTTCGAAGCCGTTCATGACGGCCAGAACGATGATCAGAGCGGCGACGCCGAGAAAAATCCCGAAAATCGATATAAAGGTAATGATCGAAACAAAAACCTGCTTGCGTTTCGCTTTCATGTACCTTCTGCTGATGAAAAACTCGTAAGGCATT
>PHBN01000295.1:0-825 GCA_002840635.1 Deltaproteobacteria bacterium HGW-Deltaproteobacteria-1 | reverse complement strand
TTCCTTGATCTGCTGGATAAAACGTTCACGCTGATCGGCGGGATCGTTCAATTCGGAAAAGGCGTTGGCAATTTCCCGGCCTGAAATGTAGAGTTCAAAACGGTCAACCAGTTCCGGGTCGGTGTTGGACCGGCGGGAAAGCGGCGAGACTGCAACGGGATATTGTGTGACAAAAGTGGGTTGGATCAGCTTTTTTTCGACTACTTCGTCGAAAATGGCCATTAAAATCTTCCCGTGCGGATCCGTTTCCTTGACGTCGCAGCCGACCCTGCGGGCAAATGCAATGGTTTTTGCGGGGTCACTCACATCGGCGGGTTCCATTCCGGCTGTCTGCAAAAGGGCATCCTTGACGGAAAGACGCCGCCAGGGTGGCGTCAGGTCTATTTCCGATCCCTGGTAGGTAAAGCTAAGTCCGTTGAAGACATTTTGGGCAATGAAAACGAATAATTCTTCCGTAAAGGACATCAGGTCTTCATAAGTTGCGTAGCTTAAGTAGAACTCCATCATGGTGAATTCAGGGTTATGAAACGTCGAGATGCCTTCATTCCGGAAGTTGCGGTTGATTTCATAAACCCTTTCCAGCCCGCCGGTGACCAGACGCTTTAAATAGAGCTCGGGGGCAATACGCAGGTAAAGATCCTGGTCCAGTGCGTTGTGGTGGGTTTTGAAAGGACGGGCGACGGCGCCGCCGGCCCGAGGCTGCATCATGGGCGTCTCCACTTCCAGAAAGTCGTGCTCGTCCATGAACTGCCTCATCAGTTTTATGATCTGGCTGCGCCGGTAAAAAATTTCCCTGACCGCCGGATTGGATATCAGATCCAGGTG
>PHBN01000294.1 GCA_002840635.1 Deltaproteobacteria bacterium HGW-Deltaproteobacteria-1 | reverse complement strand
CCGCCTATCAAGGCAATAGAGCTGACCGCTCCTCAGCCTGATTGAACGCTTCGCGTTCCCTCAGGCCTGCGGGGCTTGCAGCTCATCCGCCGCGTTAGCAGTAGTATTACGGCAATAAATGAGGTTATTTAATGCTTAATAAGGAATCAGTAGTTGACAAATTTATTATAAAGTCGATTTGTACCTTATCGATAATACTTCTATTTTGGATGTTAGAGTCATTTATTTCTATGAACAATGAGTGCTCTAATCTTTGTGAGCAAAATGGTTATAATGACTTCATAGCAGCGGAAGATAAATCTAAAAATACATGGAAATGTACTTGTGTTAAAGAAGATGAAGATAATAAGTATTTTTTAGATATCGATATGAAGACTAGCAAGAAGAGCATGGTTGAAAGGGTCAGTAAAATAAAATAATGCTAACAAATCGCTAAAGCCGATCGCTGGCCAGCTCCGGCTTAGCTTTTCATTAGCGTAAGGAATAATAATGGAACAATCGGAAATACGTTATTTGAATACTGACTTGATTATTGAATCACCAAATGATCTTAGCCCCATAGTGGAATCTTTTGGAGAAGAAGTTATCGTTCTTTTTAATGGAAAATGGGGAAAAGTAAATCGTGCCATTTTTGAAGTTGAAATCTCACTTCATGCAAGTGCTAATGAAACAATTGAAACATTTTGTTCTCTTATTGAAGGCCTCAATGAAAGTGAGCGCAAAATATGGGATGCATGTTTTTCAAGAATCTTTGATATAGGCTATGAGTCTGGCCTCACAACGCAGAGTTTTAGTTCTCATATTAATCAAGACACTATCAAGAGGTTGGCGGCAATAGGTGCCGGCATTGAAATTACAATATATCCGCCAATACCTGAAAATAAAAAACGCTAACCCGGCGCTGCACCCGATCGCAGCCCGCTGGGCTGCTCCGGGTGAGCTCGTCGTTGTGAGGAGGAAGAAGCATGGATGAAGTCTACTACCGCCGATATACGGAACTACCGTCGCTCATTCATATGCTTACGTACAGTGAACTTACGTTGCTTGATCCGCGATCTTGGGACGACAAAAACGATTCATACTTCCTGTCCAAATACCGTGAAAAGAAGAAGCTGAAGTCTGTTCTTGCTCTTTGTTTTACTCAGGCAAAAGAGACATATCACCACTGGAGAGTGTTTGCTCCAGGCTCGGCGGGTGTGTGCGTGAGATTTAAGGGCTCAGCACTTGAGCCGTCAATACGCAAGATCACCGGTCTGAGATTCAAGCCAGTGGAGTACTTGACTGTCGCGGAACTCAGAAAGAAGGGCATCACTACCAGCAAGCTTCCCTTCTCAAAGCGCTTCGCATTTCAACCCGAAAACGAGGTGCGATTACTCTGGGAATCGAAAACGGAAGAACGCACATCTCTCTCCATCCCGATCAGCCTCTTCGCTATATCTCGCATTACCCTGAGCCCTTGGCTGCATCCCTCTCTGGCAGATGAAGTCAAATCACTGCTCAAGTCAGTTGACGGGTGCAAGAAACTCAATATTTATCGTTCTACACTTATCAGCAACTCTGAATGGATGAAACACGGTGCGGCCGCGACATAACAAGGCAATCCAGCCGACTCGTTACACTCACGGCTGATTTCGTCGTTAGGCTGAAAACAGGAAAGAAGGAGAATTTAAGAGATGAGTGACAAAGTTGCACAAAGGACAAGGATCAGCGCTCGAGCCTTAGCATCGATGGCTTTATTTTGCGCAGGCGTGTGGTTAGTTCCTTCCGGCATAGCACTACACGTTGCCTCTCATGACGGCGCCACCATGTGGAGTCACTTGTTCATGACCATGCACAACACTGCTTCCCTACTCTTCTTAATAGCGGCTGTCGTGCACGTGATTATGAACTGGAAGGTTCTGACCCACTACGTGAACGCAAAGGTTGGAGAGTATATGCGGTTCAAAAGAGAGTTGTTGATTGCCGTGCTGGGCGTATCCGGATTTGTGCTCTTGCTGGCGTCCCATGCGCTGCACATCCCATAGATGAGTAGTAAAATGGGAGCGATTCTATTTAATGAATTGCCCAACCAGGCAATAAAGCCGATCGCTGCGCTCCTGCTGATTTTTTCGTTGTGCTTAAAGAGGCAAATCAGTTGGCAAGATTGAGAAATGATAGACCACTACAAGCAGGAAGAGGAAGATGAAAAAGGAAAAGCTATCTTA
>PHBN01000293.1 GCA_002840635.1 Deltaproteobacteria bacterium HGW-Deltaproteobacteria-1 | reverse complement strand
CCGTATCCGCCTTGATGAAAACCTGGCCGTAAAATATCATGCCGCCCTGCGGCGGGAAATGGCCATTTATCGGCAAAGAGGCTACCGTTTTTCCGGCATCTATGTTGGCGGCGGCACACCCACCGTACTGATTGACGAACTGGCCCGGACCCTGCAGCTGGCGAGGGAGATGTTTCCCATAACCTCCGTCTCGGCGGAAACGAATCCGAATCACCTGACAGACGCCAATATCAGCGTCCTGAAACAGGCAGGCGTCAACCGCCTTTCCGTCGGGGTGCAGACGTTCGACGATGACTTGCTTAAAAAAATAGCCCGCTATGACAAATACGGTTCCGGCGAGGAGATTGCCGGCCGCCTCAGCAGGGTCATGGGATTTTTTGACACCGTCAACGCCGACATGATTTTTAACTTTCCCGAGCAGACCGAAGCAATGCTCGAGACGGATCTTGCCACCCTGCTGAAACTGAAGATGGAGCAAATTACCTTCTATCCCCTGATGGTTTCGACGATGACGCAGCGCCTGATGCAGGAAACGCTGGGAGAAGTGGATTTCAGCCACGAGAAAAGATTTTTCAAACAGATCCTTCGGCGGCTGGAGCCGTTCTATGAGTCTTCGTCGGCCTGGTGTTTCTCCAGGAAAAAGGCCGCTGACTCTCTGATCGATGAATACGTCGTTGATTTTGACGAGTACGCCGGTCTCGGGAGCGGCGCCATCGGTTTTCTAAATGGCGTGTGCTACGCGAATACCTTTGATATCCAGCAGTACATCGGCGATCTGGAACGGGACAACCTGCCGCTTCAGGCTGCCCGCAAGTTCGATCTCCCCGACCGGATGCGCTATGATTTCCTGATGAAACTGTTCAGTACGAAAATGAACGTCAATGACCTTGAAAAAAAATACGCGGGCAAATACTTTAAACCCCCAATCTGCATTTGACACCCCGCGGACGCTACCTGTGGGTGATCATGATGAGGGAATTTTTTATTGCGGTTAATAATTTCCGCGATTACTGCCGCAGAGAGGCCGGCCTGATCTGACATGCCCAAGAACGGAGAACATGATGGATGAAAAAAGAAAAAACATGCTGAAAAACCTGCCTAAAATTGATGAAGTCATCGGGCTGCTGGAAAAACAGGGCATCTATGAAAAGGTGTCGCGGGAAATCGTCCTGGAAGTCTGCCGAAGCGTTGTTCAGAAACTGCGGGATGACATTCTGATCGCGCCGGACAAAAAATTGCCGGCTGTTACCTCCGATGCGACAGGCGTAGCCCGAAATGTGTCAAACCAGATTGACAACCTGTATGATTACAGGCTGAAAAGACTGGTCAATGCAACCGGCGTCATTTTGCACACCAACCTGGGCCGTGCACCCCTGTGCCCCGAAGCCCTGGACAGAATCCTGGAGGTCGGACAAGGATACTCCAACCTGGAGTTTAACCTCGAGCGGGGCGAGCGCGGCCTTCGCTACGACCACGTGAGCCGTCTGATCTGCGTGCTCACCGGCGCGGAAGACGCTCTGATCGTCAATAACAACGCGGCAGCGGTTTTGCTGGTTCTCAACACGCTTGCCGAGCGCAGGGAGGCGATTGTTTCTCGCGGGGAACTGATTGAAATCGGCGGCGAGTTTCGAATTCCGGACGTCATGACGAAAAGTAATTCCATCCTGCGCGAAGTAGGAACGACCAACCGCACGCGGATTTCGGACTATGAAAAAGCCATCAGCCCCGATACAGGGGTGATCTTGAAAGTCCACACCAGCAATTACCGGATTGTCGGTTTCACCGAAGAGGCGGAATTGACTCGCCTGGTTGCGCTGGGAAAGCAGCATGGCATTCCTGTTTTTGATGATCTGGGAAGCGGCTGCCTGATTGATCTTGCAAATTATGGCCTGCAGCATGAACCGACGGTTCGTGAGGTGCTGGCCACGGATGTCGATGTTGTAACATTCAGCGGCGATAAGCTGCTGGGCGGTCCGCAGGCAGGCATCATTGTCGGCAAAAAGGATATCCTGCAAAAAGTCAAAAATAATCCGCTCAACCGTGCGCTGCGGATTGACAAGTTCACGCTGGCGGCCCTGGAAGCAACCCTGATGCACTACCTCGTACCGGAAAAGGCCGCCACATCTCTACGCGCCCTCAAAGCTCTCACCGAACCGCAGGGCGAAGTCAGAAAACGCGCCCGCAAACTGATTAACAAACTGAAAAAAGCAAGTATCCCCAACCTGGAATATGCAATGCGCGAAGACGTGGCCGCAGCCGGAGGCGGGTCGCTGCCGACACAGGCTATTCTCTCCGCGGTTGTCGCAGTGAAGTCCCCAATAATACCGGCCAGCCGGATAGAGGCTAAACTGCGGCAGGCTCAGGTCCCGATCATCGTCCGTGTGAATGAAAACGAAATTCTAATCGATTTGCGCACCGTGACCGAAGACGAATTCGGGTTTATAGTTAATGCCCTGCGGCAGATCGCAGTCAATTAATTCTCCTTTTATCTCGTGCTTTCACGTAACCCTGCGTGCCTTTAGGGTCTTCAGGATAAAAGGAAGATGTAGGGACTGTTCCCCGAACAGTCCGCAAACTGGATTACCCGGTCAAGCCGGGCAATGACAAGAAAGGGTGTCATTCCCGTGCGAGCATAAGCGAGACACGGGAACCCAGTGTTTCTGGTATTTAATCGGAGCAATGACTTGTCTGTAGAAACCGACCAGGCCAAAGATCTATCCTTTACCGTCAATCCCGAACAGGCGGGCATGCGTCTGGATGTTTTTCTGGCGCAGGCGGATGAATCGTTTTCCCGTTCTCAAATCAAATATGCAATAGAAGAAGGCGACGTTTCCGTCAACGGGAAAGAACCCAAAGTAAGCCAGCACCTCAAAAGCGGCGATGTTGTACAACTTCATCTGGAACCGGCCATTGAGGCGACCGCTGTCCCCCAGGAAACATCCGGATTAATCGTCGCCGCCAAAACCGATGAGTCTCACCGCCGGCTTTCCGCGCAATTTGAAATGCACGAAGTGCACAAGAAATACATCGCGCTGGTCTGGGGCGATGTTAAGGGTCAGAGCGGCGAAATCGTCCTTCCGGTGGGGCGGCATCCGGGGGACCGCAAGAAGATGTCCACGAAAAGCCGGCACGGCAAGAACGCACTCACCCTCTGGAAAGTATGTGAGCGTTACGGCACGGCGACGCTGCTGGATATCGAGATCAAAACCGGACGGACGCATCAAATCCGAGTTCATCTGTCCGAACGCGGTTACCCGGTGATCGGGGATGCGGTTTACGGCAATCCGTCCAAAATAAACATCATTAAAAACTCCGAATTAAAAGCGCTTTCGGCACAAGGCTTGGCGGCGTTTCACGTGATGATTACAAAAGCCTGAACATGAGCTTTCTGGAAGGCGATGAAGAATTCCGCGTCCTGCAGAACTGGGACAAACTCGCTTCGGCTTTTGAAATTCCTATGGAAAATTTCCTCGTGCTCAACCAGGTGCACGGGGACAATATTTTTGTCATTAAACCGCATGGCGATTACTTCAGCTCGCGCGAAGCCCTGAACTATGACGCCATTGTGACCAACAGGATGAATCTTGCCATTTGCATCAAAACGGCCGATTGCGTTCCGGTTTTTCTGGTCGATCGTGTAAAGAAAATCATTGGCGCCGTGCATGCGGGATGGCGCGGATCCGCACTGGGAATTAGCGCCAAGGTTGCACGGCTGATGCAAACGTCATACGGTTCCCAGCCTGCGGACATCCTGGCGGCCATCGGTCCATCGATCGGCCGTTGCTGTTACGAGATAGACACAGCCACTGCCGACTCTTTTCGCAATCAGAAAAATGCCGGAACTTTTTTAGTTCCGGCAAAACGCAAAGGCAGGTGGATGCTGGATCTTGCCGAAGCTAACCGAAGGCAATTACTTGATTGCGGCGTTCCCGACACCAACATTGAAACAGCGGGCTTGTGCACGGTATGCCGGCAGGACACTTTTTTTTCGCACCGGGGATCGGGAGGCATCACCGGCCGGCAGATCAATTTCATGATGATCAAGGGAGATACGTTCTGCAAGGCTTTGCTGGTCAATGGAGTCTCGGAGAGAATCCATGAATCTGAAACCGATGTTCGAGCCCAAAACGATGGCGGTGATCGGCATATCCGCGACCAACGATCGTCACCCCGCCAACGTAATTTTTACCAAGAACAGTTCCCGCTATCCAATGGACGTATATGCCGTGAATCCAAAAGGCGGTCAACTTCACGGCAACATCATTTATGCGCGCATCGCGGATATTCCAAAAAAGGTTGATCTCGCTGTCATCGCCACACGGGCGGAACTGGTGCCGGATGTGATGACCGATTGCATCAAAGCGGGTGTCCGGTCGGCCGCGGTTATTTCCGGCGGATTTACGGAAGGGGGGCGCAAGGATTTACAGGACCGCATCGTAAGCCTGGCCAACGATGCGAACTTTCCGTTCATCGGCCCTAATTGCCTGGGAGTCTATGTTCCCCTTAAAGTCGATACCTTCTTCCTGCCGCTGGAGCGCATGATCAAGCCGGAATCGGGCGGCGTAACGTTTGTCAGTCAGAGCGGCGGTATTCTAGTGGATCATATGATTAAATTTGCCGAGCAGGGCGTGGGCATGGCCAAAGCCATCAGCATCGGCAATAAGGCTTTTATAAAAGAAAAGGAGTTGCTTGACTACCTTGTCCATGACCCGGCCACCAAAGTGATCGCTTATTACGTCGAAGGTTTCGGCGAAGGTGAGGGAAGAGAATTTGTGCAGGCGGCGGATCGCTCACCCAAACCGGTCATCATCATGAAGTCGGGAAAAACGGCTGCCG
>PHBN01000017.1 GCA_002840635.1 Deltaproteobacteria bacterium HGW-Deltaproteobacteria-1 | reverse complement strand
TTATAAAAAAATAGTTGCATCAAGATATTCCAAGACTGACCTAAACTAAACATTCATGGTAACTGGCTTGAGAAATGAGCACCGTACTTGAAATAAATAGTCACGACAGACAGTCAAAGGGCATTCTTGGAAGGCATTCTCTTGATTCAATAAAGCGTCCTCTGACCAAAATTTATATTGAGCCCACCACCGTGTGCAACCTTAAATGCCGTACGTGCATAAGAAATTCCTGGGATGAAACCATCGGATCCATGGATTTGACCATTTATCGAAAGTTGCTCTCCGATCTTAGGGAATTTCCCTCTTTGCATACAATGGCATTTTGGGGAATCGGGGAACCTCTCACACACCCTGAAATTGTCAACATGGTTGCTCTTGCGCATGAAATGGGTCTGAAAACAGAAGTCATAACTAATGGACATCTTCTCGATAAAGATGTGGCAAGAGGGTTCATAGAGGCCGGTTTGGATACGCTCGTTGTTTCCCTGGATGGAACAACACAGACATCATATGAAGCTATCCGCCTTGGCGGTAACCTCATGTGTGTCGATGAGAACATCAAGGAAATGAACATGATGCGTGCAAAGATGTGCAGGAAAAATCCCGTTGTCGGTCTGGAATTTGTCATTATGAAAAGCAATATCGATCAGATTCCCTACCTCGCAGAAAAGGCACGATTAATGGAAGCAAGCTTTATTGTGCTATCGAACCTGCTCCCATGTACAGAAGACATGAAGGATGAAATTCTTTATTGGATCCCCGGCACATTCGGAAATGAACAGGAACGGCCATTTTTGGTTCCTGATCTAATACTGCCCCGAATGGATATGCACGAATAAAAAAAATTATCGGGAATTTCGAAAACAGGTAATTAAGTTTGATTTTCCCCCCTGTATGCACTGCGGAGGGTGTGATTATGTCGAAACGAACGAGGAAGATTGTCTTAGAAACATACATCCCGTGTGTGGCGACTGCCTCTGGCCAAAAAGCATTTTATTATGCCCGTGATCCTTTCCGCATTAACCGGAACATGCCGAGATAATCTTGACCACATACATTATTTAGACAGGGTGTCCCAACCTGCCTGAATGATTGACAAGATTTAAAATGCGCATCCAGTTTTCATCCGATAAGGCTTTCACTATTTTTATAATGTCCATTTATCTCCCTTCGTCCTGTGTTATATTCATTTTTTAACTCCATAGCCCGAGCAGGGAATACAGACCGGCCGGACGTCTTTCTCCCTTCGTTTAGAGTGGCTTCATTTAACAGCCCCGGGCCAAAGACGCCGGGCTTGATTTTCCTTTCGCTAAGACGGTTTAAAAGCAGCGGTTATATTTTTGGCCGCCGGTCATTTTCCCATAAGCATGTTCATCGCCAGAAACCCGAATGCTTCCGTTAACGTCGGGTGCGGGTGGATCGTTTGTGCCACATCCTGCAACGTCATATTTTTCGCCACAATCAGGGCCGCCTCCCCGGCAATGGAAGAAGCGCCCGGCGCAAAGATATGGATGCCGACAATCGCGAGACTCTTCTTGTCAACAACAAATTTCAGATATCCGAAGGGCGAGCGATTGATCTGCGCCGTCGCGTCAATTTTGTAGTCATAGGACCCCGTGAGGATATCATGATTGTTTTTCAGGGCGTCCGCCGTCGTATATCCCGCCGAGGCAATCTCCGGATCAGAAAACAGCACCCATGAATTTTTCGATAAATCGGCCTTTTGCACATTTTGTCCCATGAGGATATTGACGGCCGCGATATAGGCTTCATAAGTGGCCGTATGGGCAAACTTCGGTCCGTGAATTACATCTCCCACCGCATATATTCCCGAAACGCCGGGTTGAAGATAGTCATCGACCGCGATGCCTTGGCGGTCAAATCGAATGTCCGTTGCTTCCAAATGAAGATCTTTCAGATTGGGCATTCTTCCCGCCGCCGCAAGAACTTTCTCCGATCGAACGGTCCGTTGACCCCCCGCGCCATCGATGAATGTCGTGGTAAAATTTCCGCCCGACCGGTTCACTTCCAGCACCTTTGCCGAGGTGAAGACATCGATGCCCGATGCTGCAAGTTTTTTGGCAAGCTCCTCGGCAAATTCCGGCTCGACCACGCCGGGCAAAATGGTCTCCAGCATTTCGATAATCGTGCATTTGACCGTCAACTTGGTCAGCATCTGGGCCAATTCGACCCCGATGGGTCCACCGCCGATAATCACAACCGATGGGGGAAGTGTCTCTTGCTTAAAAAGAAGCTCAGTGGTGAGCACGTCTTGAACGGCATCGCCCTTAAACGGCGGAACGACAGGAATGGAGCCGGTCGCGATGATAGCATGGTCAAAGCCATAAACAGACCGTTCTCCATTCATTCCTTCGATTTCTATCTCATGATTGGAAGTGAACTTCGCCGAACCCGCTATCATCATTGCCTGGGGGATCTGTGTCAGCCGTTGCAGAGCCCCCGCTGAGCGCATGGACAAAATGCTGTCCATCCGGGCGCGAATTTCCTTCCAGAAAACGCCGGCATCCTCTGAAAATGGCCTATCGCCCGCCGGTTTGTTCCGGAGCGCATCATATTCATCGGCGGCATGCTTGATTATTTTTGAAGGGATGCAGCCGACAAACAGGCAGGCACCCCCCAGTTTTCCTGCTTTTTCCACCAGGAGAACCTTCTTTCCCTTGGAAGCCATATGCATGGCGGCTGGGGTTCCCCCCGGACCGCCACCGATGACGACAACATCAATTTTCTTACTCATAAAGTTCCCCTTTCGGTCCTTCTGATAGGAACGCTATCAGGTGCAATTATATAAAAAATTCACTTCTATTCCGTTAGAATAGCCAACTTCTGTTACAACGGACCTTCGCCTCGATCACCGTTCCTCATTTAGATTCTTTAAAAAATTCGTCAGTTTTCTTAAAGTTATCATCAACCGTATTTTTGAAATCGGCGCAGCCTTTTTTATAGGACGTCATCCAATCGGCAATCGCTTTTTTGCCTTCTTCGGGAAACATGGGGCACTTTTCCCAGAATTTGCCGACCAGTCTTTCCGTCTGTTCCTGCAATAACTGCATGGCGCGGAAGTTATTATCAAAAGCGGTTTTGTTACAAACGATCATCTGCTTGGCAATTTGTTTCGGGTCCATTTTAACCGCCAAATAAAAATGGGGATAGGCCTGCATCACTTGCCGGCCTTTGTTCCCACATAGGTAATCTACTCGGCTGACCATCTTGCTGTGGGCTGAGTAGATTAGTATCTCCCTGCGTTCTTGCTAGTGTTTCTGCCTGACACAAAAAAGTTTTAACGCTCAATCAAAACCTGCTTTTCATAACCCGAGCAGGGGATGCAGACCGGCTGGCCGTCTTTGGTCCGGACATAACGCTCAAACACATATTCCTGACAGATACTGCACTTGGCCTTGTTGAACGACCCCTTAACCGGCGTGAACTTGAAGTCGGGCTTTGCCTCCACTTTAAAAATGACATCATCCGGCTGGTCATAAACCCATTGAAGAACTTCATCCGCGGCAGCGGCTGGTATCTTCGAAGGTTCAATCCCCTTTTTGCGGTATCCAAAAAACTCGAATTTCCCGAACTGGTCAACGAATTCCGGCTTCAATGAATAGCGCACAGCGCCTTTTTGAGGGTGATAAAACGTTGCCGCCAGCTTACCGTAAAAGGTCTTGGCCATCAGAAGCTTCCCGTAGGTGGCACCCGTTGATGCCTGCAGGCCATCCATCATGCAGGCCTGAGGGTGACCTTCGCCGATTTCCGGGAAAATGAAAAACCCATGATCCGCTTCGGGTTCAATGCCCAGATAGGCAAGAGCTAACTTGCCCATGCGGTAACCGAGCGGCATGAAGGGACATTTGTGGCCATGAAACTCAAAGGCCCATTCGGGGGGAATATGTTTCGTCATCATAAAAATACCTCCTTTTGGTTTGTTTATTTGACGATATCAAAAATCATCTTGGCGGCGATCACCATGAGCAGCACGCCAATGATTTTCTTCAATTGAGAACTGGATATTTTGGTTTTCATCATCTGTGACCCGACAATAGAACCCAGGGCACTCATCACGGCCATGATGCCTAGAAAAACGGGGCTCAGCCCGCCCAGGGTAACATGGCCTAAGAAACCAGATAAAGAAGCGAACACAACCACCATCGCCGTGGTTCCGGCGGCAACCTTGGCATCCATGCCGATCCAGTTGAGAACGGGCACAATAAAATTTCCGCCGCCTACACCCAGCAGACCTCCGAGAAATCCGGCCACTGTGCCGACAGCCGCTCCGGCGCTGGATTCGATGGTCCGACTCAGTGGCTGCAATCGTGGTTTTGGCTTGTAAAAGAGCATCATGAGACCTGCAAAAACCAGGAAGGCTGAAAACATACCAAGAAAAAGACGTTTGTCCACAAAAGGCGTCGTGTGAGCGCCCAGGGGCGCAAGCAAGACCGCCGTGATCATGATCGGCAGGCCGATTTGCCAATTAATCAAGCCGCCGCGATAATAATTTACAGCCGCAAACATCAGACTCACAACATTGAGCAAAAGCGCCGCAGGCACTGCTTCGGCCAACGGCACCCCCAGATAGTAAAACAAGGGTACGAAAATAAAAGCGGCGCCCAGACCTGCCATGGCCAGTAGGCCCGAAAAGAAAAAGACCGCCGCAGCACATACGATATAAATGGTTAGCGTCATGATTTATCCTCCATAAGCATCAGTTGCAGTGGTTGCAATACTCCATTTCGCCGGCAGAAGACGGCAGAAGCTGGATGGTGGTGTGGTTGATTCCATGAACTTCGTGAAGGATTTCCTGAACAGTGCGAATGATTTGTTCATGATCAGGAGATTCGTCATCGGATATCAAATGCGCGGAAAGCAGTTTTTGGCCTGATCCGGTTTGCCAAATATGCAGGTCGTTGACTTCCACCACACCGGAAACGGAAAGCAGATCTTCCTTTACAGCGTTGAAATCAACATCCGCTGGCACGGCATCCAGAAGCGCGTTAACAGTCTGCCGGATAATTTTGTAGATTTCGTGGGCAATGAAGATGCAGATGACCATCGATATGAGAGGATCGACAAAATATAAGTCATAGAACGTAATCAGCAGGGCGCCTACAATCACGCCCAGAGAAAATAGCGCATCCTGAAGCGAGTGCAGCCAGGCACTTTTGATGTTGAAGTTCCGCGTCGATATTTTTTGCAAAAGCAAGGTGGCTGCGCCGTTTCCCAGAAAAGCCACAACGGCAACCCAGAGCATCGTCTTTCCTGACACTTGCGCAGGCGAAAAGAGCCTTTGAATAGACTCCCAGAAGACAAAGACAATCACCACAGACAAAACGATGCTATTGACGAAGGCGGTGATAAATTCGATCTTTCGCCAGCCGTATGTTTTGTGTTCTGTTGCCGGGCGACGGGACATCTTTTCCGCCCAATAGGTGAAGCTCATGGCAGCGATGTCGCTCAAATTATGGATGGCATCCGAAATCAGCGCCATGCTCTGAATCAGCAGGCCAAAGATCATTTCGAAAATGACGATTCCACCATTGATCATAATGGCAAAGATCAGGTTTACGAGCGATGCCGGTTTTTCATGGTGATTGTGATTATGACTCATTCCATTTTTCTCTTATTAAGATTGTGCCTTGCATCACGTCATTATAAATCCATACCCCATACAAAAGTTACGTTATCGGCGGCGTAGACGACAGGCATCAGGAAAATCGATGTTACCAATAGCATAATTATTTTCTTAATCATTACAAAGTATCCTCTCAGCAAAACCCCGAACCTTTACTATTTCTTCCCGATCATCAGGTACAATTTCAGTTTTGTCAATCCATCCCCACCTATTTGAGATCGATGCCCAAAATGTCACCTTTCAGATAGCTGCACGTCGTATCGCAGTAATCATAATAGGCCATGATCCCGATACCGACCAGTGCCAGAAGAATTGTGAGAATGTTTCGATATTTTCTGATCACTACCGCGATGTCTGACATAACCTGTCTCCAGTAACTGTTCCGCTTTTTATTATCCTGCATCATCATTTTTCATGTTTAAAGAATTCATCGAGCTTCATCTTGATTTCATCCCGCACGCGCCGGAATTCCCGCATAATTTCCTCTTTGCTCCCGATGGCCTTGGCCGGATCATCAAAGCCAATGTGTGTCTTTTTCGTCCCGCCAATATAGAATGGGCAGGTTTCATTGGCGTCGCCGCAGAGCGTAATCACATAATCTAATGTCTGCCCGTTGAACTCTGAAAGATTCTTCGAGCGGTGTTTTGAAATATCAATGCCGATCTCCTTCAAAACCTCAATTGCTGTCGGATTGACAAAAGACGCATTCGTTCCCGCTGAAAAGGCTTCCAGCCAATCGCCCCAATAATGGTTAGTGATTCCTTCTGCCATTTGCGACCGGCAGGAATTGGCCGTGCATAAGAAGAGAACTCTTTTTTTCATCCTTTATCCTTGCATAAAATTCAGGGCGATCAGGTAAATCCCGCCAAGAATCACTAGCACGCCGCAGATCTTTTTAAGAATCACGGCACCTTTGGAATTCTCCGTCCAGTGAAGATAATGCTGCACGACTTCCGTAAACGTTCCCGCAAAAACCAGCACCGAACAGTGGCCTATGGCAAACGCCGCCAGAATCAGCATAGCCAGCGTCAATTGTGTTGACGCCATGCTGAACACCACGCCCAGCATCGTCGCCATGTAAGCAAATGTGCAGGGTCCCAGGGCAACGCCGAATATCAGCCCCAGAATAAACGCCGCCAGAAAACCCTTTCTTTTGTAATTCGGGTTCGCACCGCCTTCCATAAAGGGCAGTGGTAGAATGCCCAGCAGATTCAAACCGACGGCGAAGAAAACAACCGCCACAAAATAACTTCCGTAACCGCCGATGTCCCCCATCATTCGGCCCGCCAGCGCCGTGGTGAGGCCGATCAGTGCAATTGTAATGAGAATCCCCAAGCCGAAAAGCAAAGACAGGACAAAGGCCCGTCCCGTGCTGATGTTTCCCTGTCCGTCAATGAATCCGACAATGAGAGGGATGCACGCAATATGGCAGGGCGAAAGAATGACTGATAGTATGCCCCAGGCGAACGCCGCGCCTACGGCAATTTCCGGTGACTGCGTCAGAGCTGCCGTAAGCGAAGTAAAGAGGTCAACCAGCATTTATTTGACCCCTTGCATCTTGATCACTTTGATGACTTCATCCTTTGGGAAGTATCCCTCATGGCGAAAATATTCTTTGCCGTCGTTGTCCAGAAAGACCTGCGTGGGAATGACCCGGATGTTGTATTTCATCGCGTCTTCCTTGCCTTGTTGTGTCCAAACATCATGAAAAAGAACAATCACCTGTCCCTTGTATGTTTCTGCCACTTCTTTCATGATGGGTTGCATGGCCTTGCAGGGAATACACCTGGCTGCGCCAATTTCTACAAATGTCACCAATGGTTTAATAACAGAGTGCTTTAATGCCTCGGATTTTCCGGTTTTATCCTGGGCAAACGCCTGACCGTAACCCGCTGTAAGAAAGATAATTACAAAAACAACCAGTAGCGCAGGAATTCCCATAATTTTTGAACAAAAAGTCATACATCATCTCCCTAAAATTGTTTTTTCGAGTCTGTATTTTATTACAAGAGTTCTATTCAGCATCACGTGCCGCAACAACCACCTCCTGATGATTGCGGTGCGGCCTTCGAAATTCCTGTGTTCTTTTTTATCTTTTCCGAAATTTCATTGACGACTTGATCCGTAACAGGGGTTTCGTGCTTCTCCAGACCAAAATCGGTTAAAATGTAAGATGTTGGCTGAACACCGATCCGCTCCAGCGATTTTCTGGCACAGGCGGTTACACATCCATCAATGGTGATGACCTCATCAGCGCCTTTCGCCGATTGCACATATCCGGACAGTCCAGCCCCGACACCGGCCAGACAGGTCATTTTGGCAAAACCATCGTCCCGTAACCTGCGCGTTACGTGATCAGCAATCTCTCCCACATCCGCTGACCCGGAGCAGGAATAAATCAATTTTGTTCCACCCCCGCAGCATTCCGCCATAACGCTACCTCCCTTTTTTCTTGATAAATGATCAACCTTTCAGTTTCTCGTAAAGTCCTTTAAGCTTTGTTTCATACGCCTGAAGGATCGCGGCTTCATCTTCGGCCAATGGCTTCACCGGAACCAGATTGACAACATCGCCATAGGACATGCCGCCTTTAAAAAGCGTTTTGGCCGCCCCCTTGACCATTTCATATAAAGCTTTGTCGGTTTCTTCTGCCGTCAGACCAAAGGATGCGCCAAGTTCCCGAAGTTTCTGCATCTGAAACCAGAGATAGGTCGGCCCCATCGCCGACAGTATCGCGTAAGCTTCAAGTTTTGTTTCTTCCACTTCCGGACAATCGCCCAGAGCTTTAAACAAACGGCAAATATCTTTTTTCATGTCATCGGTTATGGCAGAAGAAAAAGCTAAGGGGTTATACCCTTTGCCGATAACAGAGGGAGCGTTAGGAATTATGCGAACAATCCGGTTAAAACCGCCGAGCGACGCCGACAATTTGGCGATCGTCCATTTGGGGGCAAGTGAGATCAAAACAGCAGTGGGTTTTAAAGCGGCTTTAATACCTTCCAGAATGCCATCGATAGCTGGTGGATGCAGCGCTATAAAGACGACATCACACCCGGCTGCCTTACTGCTTTCCGCGCTGATTTCAATTCCGGGATGCGCTGCTTTTAGCGTTTGTAACGCATCCGGATTTGCATCACTCACAATGATTTCTCCCGGTAAATCCCCATCTTTTTCCCATCCGTCCAGCAGTATTCGTGTAACTCTCCCGCCACCGATAAAACCGATTGACAAATCCATTATTCGCGATTCTTTGGTCATAACTATCCTCCATACTATTTTGATGACTTCAAACAGATCGTTTTAGATCGTCGGTACTTAATTAATAAACCCAGTTGAATAAAAATCCGACGATCATGATCCCCGTAGCCACAACACTCACAAAAACAATTATGAGCGGTAGTTTCATGACTTTTTTGAGAATAATCATTTCGGGGAGCGATAGCCCAATGGTCGACATCATAAACGCCAGAGCAGTTCCCAATGCTGCGCCTTTGCCCAGGAGCGCTTGTAGAATCGGAATGAAACCTGCTGCATTGGAATAAAGCGGTACGCCGATAGCAACCGCAAGCGGCACCGACCACCATGCACCCTTGCCCATGAGGGAAGCCATGAAGTTCTCAGGCACATAACCGTGAATCACCGCCCCTACGGCTATTCCTGCAACAATGTAAATCCAGACCTTGGAGACAATATCCACAACGGCCGTATAGCCCGTCTGAATTCTGTCATTAAATGTGATTTTTTGTTCCACCATTTGAAAATCACCGGATTTGATCTCATAAACCCATTCCTCGACAAAACGCTCCACTTTCAATCTGCCGATTACCCAACCGGAAAAGATGGCAATTAATAATCCCGTTGAAGCATATAGCAGAGCCGTCTTCCAGCCGAAGAGCCCGAAGAGTAACACCAGCGCCACTTCATTAATCATGGGCGCTGCAACCAGAAATGAAAAAGTAACCCCCAGGGGAATGCCGCTCTCCACAAAACCGATAAAGAGGGGTATGGCCGAACAACTGCAAAAGGGCGTCACAATACCCAGACAGGCGGCCATGATATTTCCAACGAACAAAGGTTTGCCCTCCAGCGCTTTTCGGGTTTTTTCCGCTGAAAAATAGGAACGGATAATTCCCACGACAAAAACAATAACCGTAAGAAGGATCAGCACTTTTGGGGTATCGTAGAGAAAAAAGCGGATGGCTTCGGTCAGATGTCTTCCTTTTTCCAGATTTATTACGTGATCCACAAAGAAATTAACGCCCTGTTCCAGAAAAACATAAACAGCAACCGCCAGTGGAATCAGCACAAGTGGAATGTATTTCTTCTTATTTTCCTGTTCGTTTTTAGATAATGTATTACAATATTCAGCCATTTTTGGTGTATCCTTCATTTAATTCCAAGTAGTTTCTTTATGTCTTCAGAGGACGGAATCTTTCCTGCAACCTTTACTTCTCCGTCTACAACCAGAGCCGGCGTCGTCATGACGCCATAGGCCATGATCTTTTTGAAGTCTTCCACCTTGGAAATATCCGCGCTTACGCCTTCTTTTTTAACAACTTCGCGGACCAGTTCTTCCAGTTTATGACACTTCGCACATCCGACGCCTAGAATCTCAATTTTCATATTGATCACTCCTTTATAATGAAGCATTAATGATTTTTTTTTCAGGCATTCCCCTCTATGGCCATACCGTTCTTTAATCTGTGACTGAAGCCATCACGTTGTTCATCCCCTGCAGCATTTTAAAATAGCATTTTGCTGCCGGGCATTGGCCGAAATCACATCCTCCACGCAGCTCATGAACTGCATGATGCAGGGAACACGCAAGGTATAGAAAATTAAATTTCCCCGCTTGTCATCGTTCACAAGACCGGCATTCTTCAAAATGCTCAAATGCTTGGACACGGTCGAAGCGTCCGCACCGATCATTTCAGTGAGTTCGCCTACGCAGTGCTCCTTTCTATTGAGCTCTTCGATAATCAGAAGCCGACTGGGATGCGCCATGGCTTTGATTATTTTCGCCCTTGCCTCATACCGTGTCTTTAAAGTATTTTTCATTTTGCCCTCCGTCACTATATTACTATTTGGCAATTTAGCCATATTGCAATTATCTGTCAAGCAATATTTATATATAATTTTCTAAAAAGGGGGTCTATATCTTGGTATAATTACATAAACGCGTCACGGATGAACAAAAGTCAAAGCGCCATTGGTTGCAACCTTAGCTTCAGTGCTACTTACAACTAACAATAAACAATTTGAGGAGGAAATTTCCTCCTTGACTTTCAATTCTAATAAGAGCATTTAAAAATCATAGACTCTCTTATTATTTCAGTTAATCCATCAACCTAAACCTCAACTTCTGGAGTTCAACACGAAAATGATTTATCAGAAGTTGCCCATTATTAGCCCCCAAGGAATTATTTTCCTGTTTTTAGGATTTTATTTTAATTCAAACATGAAACATTGAATTAATATTTTTGGAGGCCAACAATGAATGATTATCAGTTATTAAAGAAAACTGCCCCAAAAATGCTGGATAAAATTACCATGGAAGAAAAAAGAGAACTTCTCGCTAAGAGCAAATGGACACTTGATTCATATTGGATGATGGCTGTGGCGATGAACTCAGGTTGGGATATAGCCAACCAAATGAATCTACAAGTCGCCCAAAGGACTAGTAAAGTCGAAATGCTTCGCTTGGTGAAGTTATTGAATATGGAAAAGATTAAAGATAGAAATGAATTTATGATATTATTTGAAATAGCAATGCAGACATTACTCCCTCAGGAATATTTTGATTATGAATTTCAATTTCAGAGTCCAGATAAAGGGATAGGTATTATGAAGCGATGCTATGCCCACACAAAAGTTAAGAGTATTAATGTTGATAAAGATTATCAATGCGGCTGTTTTGGTATACGTGCTGGTTGGTATGAAGCCATGGGAGTGACTGTAAAAGAAACAATGATTAAATGTTTGAAAGATGGCAATAGTCGTTGTGAGACTGTCATAGAGAATATCACCTTTCTATCTTAATAAAAAGCAGGCTGGGGGCAGGGTCAGGTTGCTGCTAGCAAACCTAAATGGAGGCCTTAATGAGCGCAATGATGATAAGGGAAGCAGATAAAGTCGAAATCGTCGTTCTCGTCGACAACTACTCCGATTTCTTCCTATCAGATACAGATGTCGCTAAACGGCTGCGAGTATTACCGCCGAGTGGGCCACTGTCAGAACCGGGATTATCCTATCTCATTAAAGTCTATGCAGGTTCGGAGACCCACACACTGCTCTTTGATACGGGGATTTCGGGAACATGCCTGCTCCACAACGCCCAGGCCTTTGCATCGAGCATGGCTGTGATGATGGGGCAAGTAGGTGCTAATTTCAAAGACATCGAGGCTGTCGTTCTCAGTCACGGACACTTCGACCACTTCGGAGGACTGCTAGCGTTTCTTGAACAAGCGAAGAAAGGGATGCCGGTGTTTTTGCAGATGGACGCATTTGTCTCTCGTCGTTTTAAAGTGAATCCTCAACTCCACATTGACATGCCGGGGATGGATGAAATGGCACTCACAAAAGCAGGCGCGAAATTGGAGAAGACAAAAGAGGCTCAGACCATAGCTTCAGACCTTGTCCTACTTTCAGGAAAAGTAGCACGACAAACGGACTTTGAAAAGGGCATGCCGGAAATGGAAGCCAGAATTAATGAAGAATGGATATTGGACCCATTTTACGACGACCAGGGGTTGGCGGTCAACATAAAGGGTTGCGGCCTAGTGGTAGTTGGGGGGTGTTCCCATGCCGGAATCATCAATACAGTTAAACACCTCCAAAAAATCTCATGTATTGACAAAGTCCATGCTGTCCTCGGCGGATTCCACCTTTCAGGGGAAAATGAAAAAATCATAGACCCCACAATCAGAGAAATGAAATCAATCAATCCGGACTATATCGCACCCATGCACTGCACGGGTTGGAAGGCAATCAGCCGTTTCGCAGAGCAGATGCCGGAGTGTTTCATCTTGAATGCTGTTGGGACGACCTATATCTTCCAGGGGCAAAAGTAGGTTGTCAGCTTTATTAGTGAAAATGACAGCACCCAACAGCCGGGCTCTTCCGGGCATTCCAATAAATAGGTTATTTGATTATTTTCTTGGGTCGCAAACATACACCTTTTGTTAATCTGCAATTCCAATAGTAATATCTCATTATTTGTTTGTGGGTGGCAGCGAGAGCTTCCTGCTATACGTACCAAGTGGATGTTTGACAGATTAACAGATATTGGTCATCATCTATCTGCTTTTCTTGATGATTTAAGTAAATTATTCTTTTCATTCTTTTCAATAAAGAGTAATATTTCCCTTCAAAATTGAAACAAACCAAGTTGATATATTAATTGTTGGCGGGATGAAGTGAGATATGAACATGATCGGAGTATGCGGGGATAATTGTTCTTGTTGCCCTCGTTATCTTGCAACTCAAGCGAGAAGTTTAGAGGAATTAGAAAAAGTTAAGGAATTATGGGTGCGTCTTGGTTTGAGAGATAGAGATTTCTCAGTTCATAATTTAGCATGTTCTGGATGCACACCTAAGAATACATGCGCCTATTCAAAAATTCGTGATTGTGCCTATGAAAAAGGAATAGACAACTGTGGATTGTGCCAAGAGTACCCTTGTGAAAGCATTATGGTAGTATTTGAGAAGTCAATGGATCTCAAGTCCAAAGCATCCGATGTCTGTAGTCCGGAAGAGATCGAAGTTCTCGACAAGGCTTTCTTTTCCAAAGAGAAGAACCTTGACCAAGTGCGTTCTAATACAAAATGAGTGAAAGAAAACCACCACCCAGCAAATCCAGTGGACAGCTTGCAGCCGCTGCTGAGCCGCACGTTAAACCTTTCAATTGGGAAAAAACACATTACAGGACATAACGATTTGCAGCATTGTAGGTGCAGACCGCATTTTTTCTTCCTGTAACAACCAAATCGTCAACAGTGAATCCAAGATTGTCTTGACATGCAAGACCAGCCTTCCTATAGTTTAGCTATCCATAAGCAAAGTCTTATCAATTAAAGAAGATTAATTTGACTAATTAAACGAGGTAATAGGCATGACAAATAGAAGGCTTGTCCTAGTCAATCCCGTGAATCCTGCCCGCGTCGGTCTTACCGTCAACCGGTCTTCCCGGTTTCCCCCTATCGGTTTGGGTATTGTTGCTGCTCTTACGCCACCTTCATGGGATGTTCATCTTATTGATGAGAACTGGGAGTCCTTCTCCTATCGAGAAGCCGATCTGGTAGGCATCACAGCCTTTACGGCCTCTGCCGGTCGAGCATATGAAATCGCTTCCTTATACCGGGAGAAAGGCGTCCCTGTCATCATAGGGGGAATCCATGCTTCCATGTGCCCTGATGAAGCCCTTTGTTTTGCAGATGCCGTGGTTATAGGCGAGGCCGAGGCAGTATGGCCGCAAGTGATGTCGGACGTTGAGGCTGGGCGTTTTCAGAAGATTTACAGAGGATCATGGTCTGATTTGTCAGGGATGATAACATCATTGGGTACGGAAAGGATTCACGTGAGCAGGCATTGGAGATTTTCAAAGGGATGGTGGAGCGTAAGCTGAATAAGTGGTGGTTCTGTCAGGCTTCGCTGAACTTTGGGGATGATGATGAAGTGGTTTCCTGGGCAAGCCGGGCTGGTTGCAAGATGGTCTTCCTGGGCCTTGAAGCAGAGCAAGTCGATACCTTGGAAGAAGTCCATAAACAGCTCAATATTAATCGTGGAGTAGATTATTATTCCCATGCATTCCGTCGCATCAACCGTGCAGGTGTTGCAGCTCTAGGAGCCTTTATCTTCGGGATGGATGGAGATACCTCCGATAAACTGCAACAACGTGCCGACTACATGGTTCATCATGAAATAGATGTGATGCAGACTACATTTCTGACTCCGCTACCTGGCACGCGGGTTTTTAACCGCTATCATGAGGAGCAGCGATTGCTCTTTACCAACTTCCCCAGGGATTGGAATCATTATGACATGACCCGGGCAGTATGGCGCCTGATCAGTTATCCCAGAAGATGATAGAGATTAACCGACAAATATACGCCTGGCCTGTATTGTTTCATAAAGCCTTGTCAACCTTTAGGAACACCCACAGTTTCACGGCGATGTGTTTTGCATTCATGTCAAACATGAACTATCGCAGAGTTGCTCCTAGGAAATAACGGGAGCAATAAAGTGAGGATTTATAATTTTTTTACAGATGTACTTTCTTGCAACCAGCAATAGTTAAATCTGATGACTGCTAAATACTGTGGATAAGTAGGTGGCTTCAACGATTAACGGTGCCTTCCTGTAAGCGGTAAATTGTCACCTTTGATGAAGATACATGACTTCGAACGTAAATCGTGATAGTAAACCTCTCGACATTAAGGGTAGTTAAACAAATACTTCACCTAGTGTGATCAACAAAAAAAGGAGGTCGATGATGGGCTTTGTCAAATTCAAGGAAGAGATGGCTTTCTATGAAGTGCCGCAAGTCGAATTTTATGGCGCGGAAATGTTAACCGTTTATTTTGAAACAAAACCGGAGGTCGTCGCTCGGCTGCTTCCCGCCCCTTTAAAGCCGGCCCTGATGCCTATCGGTGCGGCTTTTGTCGCCAATTACCCGCGGACGAATTTTGGCGTCGCCTATTTGGAGAGCGCCCTATTCTTGTTGACGGAATACGACGGCGTTGAGGGGGCTTATTGCCTCTCCATGCCTGTCACCAACGATATGGCTTTGATCCTTGGGCGGGAGGTTTTCGGTTATCCTAAGAAAATTGCGAATATTTCGCTGAAACAGGATGGCGATCGGCTCGAAGGATGGACGGAACGTCATGGCACGCGCTTTATGGAGATCAAAGCCACGATGACCGGTAAGTTCAACGATCAGGCCATCCAGCAGGTGCTAATGGAGAGACAGGCTGCCCAGCCGGACACGGTTGTCTACAACTTCAAATATTTTCATGCACCGGAGAGGAATGGTTTTGATTACAATCCCCGCCTGATGCGCGAAACGGTTCAAATGCGTCCCAAGTCCATGAAGATGGGACAGGCAGAAATGACTTTCCGTTCATCAAAACATGATTTTTGGGGCGATGTGGAGATCGTTCGAGTCTTAGGGGCTGTTTACACGGTAGGGGATAACACGATGATGCCGGGCGCCATTGTCGCGGAAGCGGACCCGCAAGCCTTTGCTCCCTTTGGCTTCATGAAACTTGATGCCATGCGCCCGGATTAACGATCGCATGGATTCAAGTCTTAACCGTAAGGAGGACCAGCATGGATTACCTGGATCTGGATTTGAGTGTCACAACAGAAGATATGGCACTGCGGCAGACGGCGCACAAATTTGCGGCGGAGGTCATGCGGCCGGTCGCGAAAAAATTGGACGGTATGAGCGCTGAAGAAGCGATAGCAAAAGATTCTCCATTGTGGGATTTCCTCAAAGCCGCCTTCAAACAGGGGTATCACTGTTTCTACTTGCCGGCTGAAGTCGGCGGTACAGGTCTGAGTCCTCTCCAGTCCCATATCGTGACCGAGGAACTGGGATGGGGCAGCTTCGGTTTGACCGTACTTTTGAGCGTCATCAGCATGCCGTTTGCGCTCATCGCCGCAAGGGCGATGCTTACAGGCGACATGACCCTTGCCGAGACCTTCGTAAGACCTTTTTGCGAATGTAAAGACGGCTCCATGCGCGGTTGCTGGGCCATAACTGAAGTGGAACACGGGTCGGACCTGATTGCCTGCGAAGAACAAATCTTTTGTAAACCGGACGTGCGCTGGAATGTAAAGGCCAGGCAAGAGGGCGCGGAATGGGTCATCAATGGTCAAAAAGCAGCGTGGGTATCCGGCGGCACCATTGCCAATTACGCTCTCTTATTTGCCGAGATGGATGCATCCAAAGGGATTGCCGGAGGGGGTGTGTTCTTCTGCCCTTTAGACATCGCCGGTGTGACCAAGGGCAAGCCCCTCGAAAAAATGGGCCAGCGTGATTTGAACCAGGGCGAAATCTTTTTCGACAACGCCCGGATTCCAGCGGATTATCTCTTGTTCGGAGCGGACATGTTGATGTTCCTTCACAGCGCCACTTTGAGCAACGCCAACGCTGTCATGGGCAATATCGCCACGGGACTGGCCAGGGCGTCATTTGAAGAGGCGTTGAACTTTGCAAAGGTGCGGATTCAAGGCGGTAAACCCATTGTCGAACATAATTCAGTCCGGCAGCGTCTGGCGGAGATGTTTGCAAAAGTCGAGACGTGCCGGGCCCTCTCCCGGACCGTCAGAGCCTATAATACGGCGCCGCCGAACGGCATACCGTTTCTTGAATACAGCGTGGCGTCAAAGATTACCTGTACCCGGCTTGCTCTGGAGGTTGCTGATGAGGCCATTCAACTCTTCGGTGGCAACGGTGTTTGCAGAGAATATCTGCCAGAAAAGCTTTTCCGCGACGCACGGGCATCGCTTATCGAAGACGGCAACAATGAGATTCTTGCGATGGCCGCCGGGAAAACCATTGCCGAAAGCTATCCGCGATCGGGATAAATCAATTGACGTTGTCAAGACATATAAGGCGTTTTATCCTGATTCGGGCCATCCGATTCTTTCAAGAAAGGCATATGGTTCGAATCAACGCTATATTTGGCATAGTAGTATAATTCGAAGAATTGAGAATTCGGGGAGAGCATTCAGGTGTCATGAGGATTGCTTTCTTTCGATACGTAATACTCAGTCTCGATGACGTACTTACAGTTACCCTTTTAAATGGTAGATAGTGAATCAGACGAAGGGTGATCTTGAAAAATCGGTAATCAGATATTTTGTTACGGACAGCTTCCTGTAATGTCATTTTTTATTTTTCCAATTCATACAACATTTCAATCGGTATAATCAAGTGCCCCCCCAGAAAACTAACCATGAAGCTGGTACAGTTTTTGGGGAGACCTAAAAAAAGGCTGAACTCAAACTTAACTTATGGTAAATATTTAGGGGTAAGGTCACTCTACTTAAAGATTTTTTGCTTAATACCTAAATATTTCTTCTTCCTATATTCCCTCGGGAAGTAAGGTTTATAGTAACTAAAGGACATATGGCAAAAGATAACCTCAGGGGCAATCACATCACAACAAATAAGCAGATATGCCGGAGATCGTTTCTGAAAAAGGTTACCGCTCTTCTAGGTGGATTAACCTTTATGGATTGGGGTTTGTTCTCCATCAAAGGCGCATTGGCATCAGTCCTTGGAACGAATAAAGGCAATAATCAAGAAAAGCTCATCTTCATTGCCATTGATGCCCTCCACCCGAAATACTTTGAGCTTGATGCCAGGGGTCTGCCGGGAGGAAGTGAAGGAAATTGGCTGATGCCCAATATTCACGCCTTCCTGAAAAAGTCGTTATGGTACAGAAATGCCAAGTCCTATCTGCCTGCAGCTACTGACATGAATCATCTGAATGTACTTGCGGGAACGTCTTCCGCACAGAGTGGCATAATCAGCGTGTGGGCTCAACCCACCGGGTGGGATGAGAATGGAGAGGCTATTGTTACCCGCACAAGCATGTCTTTTGCCAGGGATGACAAGGGCAGGCCGGTGGATACACTTTTTCATGCATGGAAGCGGCGCTGGCCTGAGTCCAAGACCATGCTCATCACAGGCAAGGAATGGGTAGGCGAAATGTTCCGTGGAAACGGAAGTGACTCCTCCGGTATTGATATTTTGGTGACAGGTCCTAACCATCCTGACTACCTGAAACCACCGCTGAAGGAGAGCCTTGCCGATCCTCATACCGACATTGATGCAGCCTGTGACCCAGAATCGACACGTCTCGGATTATTCGGAGGATCGATGAATCCAAACAACGTCATGACGAGGCTCTATACGGGTCAGGGCAGCCTCCTGACCTGGCAGATGGAACACTTTGCCAATCATTTTCCGCATGACAGCTGGATCGTGGATTCAACCCTGGAGATCTTCAAGCGCGATAAACCCGATATGGCCTACATTCTCCTTGCCCAATGCGACGATGCGGGGCATGCAATCGGATGCGCATGGGACCCATCGGAATTCATCAATGTCAATCCGCCGTATAAACCGCCGGAAGGATGTGAAAAAAAGCCTGAGTATCAGCTGGTCAGCAGCAGGAACAAGCTCCTTTTCAAAGAGGCAATCCTGGATGTAATTCGTGATATAGACATCCAGTTCGGACGCCTTATAGCTGGTTTGCAAAGGCAGGGTGTACTCGATAAAGCGAATGTCATCCTCTTGAGCGATCACTCCGCGGTAAATCATCTTTATACCGAAGATTTTTCATCAACAGATTGTGTGGGTCTTCTGGAGAGTGCAGGGATAATTGAGAAACCGGGATTGCTGGGAAAGAAGGAGATGTATGCCTTCAGCGTGAGCAGTTACGGGGTGTTGTACTGGAGAAAAAACAAGGAAAAGGTCTCAGAGGCCAAGGCGTTTTTGTTGGCTCATCGGGCACTGAACCCCCAGACAGGTAGCAAAGAGTGCCCGTGGTGGGTGCTGGACCGATCCGACATGAAAAATGGTCTTGAAGAAGTTTGCCTGCCGGGTGAGCTCTACCACACCTACTATGTAGATGCTGACAAGGAACAGACCGTCATTTGGCCCGACCTCATCATTCTGGCGAAAAACGGCTGGCAGATTCCTGTGTATAACGGGCAGATCCCTAATGTCGGCATTAAAGCACCCACATGGTCTCCTCCCTGGCGAGTATACAACGGAGGTCACGGCTCGGTGGATACGCTACCCATAGTTGCCGCTGTTTCGATACCAGCCGGGAAGACAGGTTTACATGACAGGCCCATTCGTATTGCAGACCTGGGTGTTACAGCCGCCGCTTTGTCAGGTTTAAAACTGAAAAGCACCACTATTGGGAGTGATTTGAGCAAAGACCTAATCTGAACGCGATTTTTTAAGCCGAAACAAATTCCATTTACTGCAAGACTAAAACTTGAGGGAACCAATATTATGCCGTCATTGCAAATACAATTGTCCACGAGTAGTTAAACGACAATTAATATTTAATAAATTTCGAAACGTTAATCCAGCCACACGCTACGTTCCGGCTGATTATTTCGATGCGTTTCTCATACTTTACCACGCAAAAAGGAAATTCTTGTCAATCAACGAGGGGGGCAGATTCAACCTCCCCCCGGATCTTATTTTGCAATAAACCTTTCTTATTCTGCCAGAGCTTTAATGCTTTTGAATTGACTAAGATCAGTGTAGAGCTCGCTGGTGTAAGGATTGCGCCTGGTTTTGGCAATCTTGTATATCATATAGCCGAATACGGCAATGTTCGAAAGTAAGGCCAGCAGACTCACAACAAACAATGTGAGTTTACAAAGAATGGACCCTTGTCGATGAATGTGGGGAATGTCTGAGCGAACATGCACCACAAAGCAAGTGTCTGGGCGCGATGTTGCAGCCAGGCACCCTTGCCTACTGTGAAGGCACAAAGTGTGGGAGCGGCCAACAGTGCAAATCCGGCGTACCATGAGTGACCAGGCAGGCAGTTGTAGGTGTAGGCGAAGTTCCAGAGGTCATAAGCGATAATCCAGAACCAGAGCATATCCGGCCACAACATATCCATGCTTCCATCTTTGTCTGTCTTCTTGCGGATACAGATTCCGAACCAGCCTGTGATGGTGATGGTGTTAAGGATGCCGGCAATTCCGTTCATGTAGTTCCATGAACCGCCAATGTAGTATTGAATCTGATTATGTAAATACTCAATTGTGGGAACTGAATAAATTGCACCGACTTGAAAGTCACGAACAACGGCTTCCATGATATTAATGGCCAGAATCAGCGGCGGGAAACACAATGCCCATTTCTTTTCGCTTAATTTCCATTCTTTGCCGTCCTTGCCAACGCCGCGAAGGTGTCTGATGCACCAGAAACCGATGCAGCCGGCAGTTGATGAGTAAACCTTTGCCAGATGGAACCAGTCCATATAAGCAGTATCGCTCAAAACCGTCAGCCATAAAACTGTAAGAACGATCGGCAAGACGACAAACAATGCAAAACCTGCCCATTTGAATCTACGACCAACCTCATTAGATACAAATAATGCAACAAATGCTGCAATCCATACAAGCCACACTAAAACGGAACTAACGTCTGTACTGAAAGTAAACATATTATTACCTCCGTGTGACATTAATTGTTTTTAATTGTAAAAGAGACTTCTTTTTCTTATATAAAGTATAGGCGTCACGGTTTTTTATGTCAATAATAATTGCGAAATCTTGAACATGACATCATGCACCCTTTCCCCGGAATATTTCAGGTAAGCAGGGAGGATGACCTTGAATTACCATCCTCCAGTGCCCGAAGCGTATTTTAATTGAAAATCAAAATTGCTGAACTCTACATTGACATATGGTACAAATATTAGGGGTAGGTCATTCCTGCTTTGAAAGGAGTATTTTTATGAAAGAACCTCTGAAACCACCTTATTTAGAACAAGTGGATAGGCGCGGCGATCTTCAAATTTGGATAGTTGACGGCATTTATATTCGCGGCCATATCGATGAGGAGTTCACCAATTTTGGTCAACACTTCAGGTTTTCTTACATACCGGAAAAAGAATTGTGGCTGGATCAGGAAGCCCATCATGATGAGAGGCAATTTTTTATCGATCATTTATTGGTGGAATATCGCTTGATGAAACGCGGGATGCCATATGAAGATGCGATAGTGGAGGCCGATAAACATGAAAGAAAAGAACGCAGAAGTGCCGGTGATTTGAAAAAAATTACCAGACTTAGCCAGAAACTTCCGAATGGAAAAGAAATGCACGAAAAAATGTGGAAGAAGCTGGAAAATGGAATAACAGTCTGGCTGGTCAACGGCAGATTGGTGAGAAGTACGTTTGATATTGATTTTACGGAAGGCGGACATGATAAGGTCTACGAGTTTGTCCCGGAAAATGAAGTTTGGATTGATGATGATATAATCGAGCAGGAACGAGGTTATGTGCTTTTGCATGAGTTACATGAGAGAAACCGCATGGCGGAAGGATTGCCCTATAGTAGGGCTCATGCCGAATCAAGCAAATTAGAATATCACTACTGCCGTCATCATCCCGACGAGCTGCATGATGCCCTTGCAATAGAAGGATGGGCTTAATATTGAATGATATCTTTGCATCAAGAAATATAAATACTATATGGGGATAAACTCAACAAACACTTTTTGCCGTAGTCATAATTTTTATTTATCGCTTTTATGCTGAATTACAACTGATAATTATGGAACTGGCTGGCATTAAGAAAAAAATAAGTAATTATTTTACAAAATGTACATTTTGTAATGTAAAAATAATCAGTGAATTAAAATTAAGGATTAAAATATATGGGTATTGAGGCGTACCTCATTGATTATGGATACATTGTCATCTTACTGACGACTTTCTTTGGAGGTGAGGAATTTCTGATGTTGGCCGGGTTTCTTGCGCATCGCGGCTACCTTACTTTTTGTCTGATTGTTTTGAGTGGATTTACCGGATCCCTTGTGGCTGACCAACTTTATTTTTACATTGGACGAAAAAAGGGTATAGCATTTCTTAATAAACACCCATCATGGAAGACAAGAGCGGACCGCATCCGGAAACTTTTGCAGCAGCATCAAAACCTTGTTATTCTTCTATTCAGGTTCGTTTATGGTATCCGCACCGTTACACCGGTTCTAATTGGAGTAAGCAATGTCTCTGCATTTAAATTTTTAGTATTGAATGCCGTTGGCGCGCTGATGTGGGCTATAGCATTAACCTCTTTGGGCTATTTCTTCGGACAGACAGCTGGGCTTCTTCTCGATGATGTTAAAAAGTATGAATTCGTTATTATAGGGCTTATCATACTATTTGGTTTGGTGGTTTGGATACTGGAGTATCGTATAGAAAACAAAGAGAAAACTTGAATATGCCAACTTGTAATGAATAACTTACATTCTACAAATGACTTAAGCTATTCCCTGTCGAGTAGACAGTTGAAAAATAGAGTTCCTGATGTTCTTATGAAAAACCTAATTCTACTGCGAGCGATCCTGATAGAACTTCGTTATATCAAACATTGCATAATCCATCATGAGCATAATACGCATTAAACTGTCAACAGCCTGATGATGCGCCAGCGCATTAATAAAAATATCCTGAAACTCAGCCTGAAGCCACATATGACGGCGCATCACATTAAGTGCATAAACGGATTCATGCAAAGGGATGTTGTTATTGTAACATGTTTCTGCGTATTGCCGAAAAAATTCATGCGCCTTTTCAAAACGGTCAGGTTCAACCAGAAGGCTTCTCAGATGATTATAAAACTTGATAGCTTGAGACATTAATTTCTCTTTCGGTATATCATGATAATGAACAGTCCGCTTGTCTTTCCTCACACATGCTGCCCAGTTTCCAGCAATCTCTGCAACGTTGGCCTCCACAACGTCCAACAGCTTTATCGATTCCATCAGGTCCAACTTTATTAACCGCTGATATTCATTGGTCACGTCGTATGTAGCGTAATCAAACAGCAGAATGGTGCGGTTCAGGGTATCCAGGGCTTGTTGCCGATCAATCTCGGAACTGAAAATCAACTGAAACTCGGCATAGAGCCAGATATGCCGCCGCATCAGAATCAACGCATATATAGTCTCGGCCATGGGAATACTCACTGAAAAATTATTTTCTGCTCATCCAGTTTTTTGTAGGTTGGTGTTTTGACATTATTCTGCACATCCATGGCCCATCTTTTTGCCATCTTTTCCGCATGTTGCTCTGCCAATTCTACATATTTACGGGTATATATCCTCATGGTCAATCTCCTTTCCTTCTGGATTTGACTACAATCCATTTAAATACTTTTACCCTGACTGACGCTGCCGGATAAGTTTCTTTACAAAAACTTCTTCACGCTCCATTTCCTCAATTCTGTCCGTAATGTACTTTTTCGATTCCTCATGCTGGGGGATAAATATCTTCTCCAGGGCATTCACACGTCGCTGCACTTTCTTCAATTCCCGTGATAGCATAATGATGGACTTGGTCATGGTGGCATATTCGGCAACGATCAGGAGCGCCTTGTGTGATTGCTCCTTTGTTTCATCATAGGTGGCGGTTGTTTGCGGCAAGGTGAATATGGGATTGGGATTTTTAAGATTTATATGGATGTTTGGCAACCTTAATCCCATGAGTTTGGTAAAATCGATATGGAGGAAATAGCTTCTCGTTTCATAGCAACTCTGTATGGTAATGACATCAGAGCCCATATCAATGGCCGCATTTCGATAGGCCGCATAGAGCTCATTCAAAACCTGCTGAAAATCGGTCTCAATCCTGCGGATTTCGCCAATCTTCCGGACGATCTCAAGGGCCAGGATCTCACGTTTCTGGTTGAGAAGATCGTAACCCTCATAGGCAAAAGCCAGGTCTTCCTTAAGCTTCCGAAGCGACGATTTTGTGGGAGGCAGTTCTATCCTCGACATTACGCGTCCTCCGCTTGCGGCATGTAGTATCTCTGGATATCCTCCCGGGCGATGCGATACAACTCGTCCCTGGGGAGCAACGAAAGCATCCTCCAGCCGATATCGAGAGTCTGTTCAATGGAACGGTTTTCCTCATAGGCCTGGCGTAAGAATGTCGTCTCAAACGCGGTTCCAAATCTCAGATAAATTTTATCGAGTTCGGAAAGCTCCTCTTCTCCGACAATCGCCGCCAGTGACCGAATGCGCTTAACTTTTGCATAAGAGGCAAAAAGCTGGGCGGCAACCTGACCATGGTCCTTCCGCGTTCTTCCTTCGCCGATACCATCTTTCATCAGTCTGGATAGTGACGGCAGCCCGGCAATGGGCGGATAGATTCCCTTGTTGAAAAGCGCCCGCTCCAGGACGATTTGCCCCTCAGTGATATAACCGGTCAGGTCGGGCACGGGATGGGAAATATCATCGCTCGGCATGGTGAGTATGGGCACCTGTGTAATGGACCCTTTACCTCCCTTGAGTCGTCCGGCACGTTCATACACAGAAGCCAGATCGCTGTAAAGATAACCTGGATAGCCTTTCCGCGAAGGAATCTCGCCACGCGAACTGGAGAGTTCCCGCAGCGCTTCGCAGTAATTCGTCATGTCGGTCAGGATGACTAAAACATGCATTCCTTCCTCGAAGGCAAGATACTCCGCCAACGTCAGTGCTGTGCGAGGTGTGACAAGGCGTTCGATGGAAGGCGAATCGGCAAGGCTTAAGAATATGGCGGAGTGGGTCAGCACGCCCGATTCTTCCAGGGAATCGATGAAGAACCTGGCCACGTCGAACTTCACGCCCATGGCGGCAAAGATAACGGTGAATTCTTCCTCGGCGGTAAGGATTCGGGACTGGCGCGCGATCTGGGCGGCAACCCCGGATAAGCGTATTCATTCCATCAATCGCCGATATCCCCGTTTGGATAAAGTCTCTGGGATATTCTCTGCTCCAGGGATTAATCGGCAGTCCGTTGACATTCATCATCCTGTCCGTGATCACTTGAGGGGCTCCATCGATGGGTCTTCCGAGACCGTCAAAAACCCTGCCCAACATGTCGCGATCCACAGGAATCTCGAGGGCCCTTCCCACAAAGGTGACTCTTGTTTTCTGAACCGAAAGCCCGCTTGTCCCTTCAAACACCTGCACTACGGCCCGTTGTTCATCCACCTCCAGCGTCTGGCCAATCCTTAACTCGCCTGAGGCGTCGCGAATCTCTACAATGTCACCGTAGCCGACACCTTTAACGCCATCGACAAATATCAACGGACCGGAGATGCCAGAAAGGTTTGTGTACTCAATTTCTGCTGACATGTTATACCCCTCGCGACGATGATTGGAGCGCGGCAAGTGCCTGTTCCAGCCTTTTCATGTACGTGTCGATTTTTGCAAGTTCCGTGTTCGGAATTTCAGATTTGAGCCGCACAATTTCTGAGACAACATCGAGCGCCGCAATCTCCTTGACACTCACACCGGCACGCACCTGTTCCAGACCCTTTTTGTATAAATACAGCAGGCCTTTGAGGAGCTTGAGCTGCTTCTCCGGACTGCAGAACTTGTCCTGTGGATCGAAAGAGTTCTGCTGCAGAAAAGCGTTCTTGATCATTTCGGCACAGAAGAGAATGTACTGCTCAGCCGGCGGAAGTGCATCACTTCCGACCAATTTCACCACCTGCTCAAGCCGATGGTCTTCCAGCAGAATATTCATCACTTCATTTCTTGTGTTCAGCCATTCAGAATCAATATTTTTCCACCAATCCTCAATGTCGGTGAGGTATTCGGTATAGCTGTCGATCCAGCTGATGGATGGATAGTGCCTCGCATCGGCCAGCGTCTTATCCAGTGCCCAGAAGCACCTCACAAACCGTGATGTGTGTTGGGTGACCGGTTCCGAGAAATCCCCGCCGGGAGGAGAGACCGCGCCGATAATGGTGATGTCACCGTCCCGACCTGACAGCGTTTCGACGAAACCGGCTCTCTCATAGAACTCGGCCAATCGGGTGCCGAGGTAGGGTGGAAATCCCTCCTCGGCCGGCATGTCGCCTAGGCGGCTGGAAAGTTCCCGCAGGGCTTCCGCCCAGCGCGAGGTAGAGTCGGCCATGACTGCTACGCTGTATCCCATATCACGGTAGTATTCCGCAATGGTTACACCGGTGTAAATGCTGACTTCACGGGCGGGCACCGGCATGTTGGATGTATTGGCAATCATGACGGTCCGCTCGATCAGTGGCCTGCCATTTCTTTCATCGACGAGTTTCGGAAAGTCTGTCAAAACATCCGTCATCTCATTGCCGCGTTCACCGCAACCAATGTAGACAATGATATCCGCATTGCACCATTTCGCCAGGGCGTGTTGTGTCATGGTCTTCCCCGTGCCAAAACCGCCGGGGATGGCCGCCGTTCCCCCACGGGCTATGGGAAAAAATGTGTCGATGACTCTCTGGCCTGTGATCAGGGGTATGAAAGGTTTCTTCCTGCTTTGGCTGGGCCGCGGTTTGCGCACCGGCCAATAGGCAGCAAGCTTCCCGTTGTATACACCAGCCCCCATCTCCACCGTATAGACATCGTCTTCAATCGTGTATGCCCCGGAATCGGCAATGCTGGCCAATTTTCCGGAAATCCCGGGGGGGACGAGCACCCGGTGCAAAACAAGCGGGCTTTCCCGGATCTCTCCCAGCAGAGTTCCTTCCTTCACGTCCATCCCGGCTTTGGCCAGCGACTGAAATTCCCATTTTTTAAGGATATCCAGCGGCGAGAGTTTTATGCCTTTCTTGATATAACTTCCGCACACCTCGGAGATGCCGACGAGGGGACGTTGAATACCATCATAAATATTGGCGATAAGCCCCGGTCCCAAAAGGACGGAAAGCGGACGTCCATACGAGATCACCTCGTCGCCCGGCTTCAGGCCCGTGTTGTCTTCATACACCTGAATGATGGTGATATCCTCTGCAAGCCTGATCACTTCGCCAATGAGACGGTCAGGCCCGACCTCGGCGATGTCGAACATTCTGATGCCGGAAAGCCAAACTGCCTTGACAATCGGGCCGTTCACCGCGATCACCTTTCCTGTCAATATCTCGTCCACGTTTGCTCCTTACGCTCCAGCCGCGGGGGGACCCTGCTTTTTGCCATTCCCGGAATGGTCCAGCAAAATCTGCATGACCTTTTGACGGATCAGCAGAGACTTCCGAAAGTATATTCTTTCCATCGTATGGTTGAAGATTCGTCCTTGCGCATCATCCAGGACAAGGCAACCGCCCCACTGAATGCCTTTGTCGCCCTTAATGACAATGCCCTGATTTCTGCCGGTGATATCAATGGCCGCCCGGATGTCCTGCTCCAAAGCAAGGTCTTCATTCTTGAGCCTCACTTCGACTCCGGCCTGAATTTGTCCGACGGCATTAGAGACTACCGACAGGAGGAATGGTTTGTAACGTGGATTGTCCCTCAGCCCTTTCACAACGTTGTCCATCGTCCGGCTGATAAAATTTTCCACACTCAGAAGCTTGAGCTTCCTGCGTTCAAGGATGGCCCTGTTTTCCATTTTATAAAGTTCCTGCTGGAGGCGAGCTTCCGTTTCAGCCGTAATCTTCTTCCGAAAACTCTCCAGCTCTGCGGCGTAAGTCTCTTCCAACCGCCGGATCTCATCAGCCCCTTTTCCCCTGATGACAGCAATTGTCCGGACGGATTCTTCTTTGATAGAATTTTCCAACGTTGTATTGTACATGCTCGACCCTTACAGTGAAACCCCTAATGCCTCAGCAATATAACTCATGGCCGACCGGCGGAAACCTTCTGCATCGTCAATGCCGGGTATTTCAATGATCACCGGATTTGGCATATTGAGGTTAATATCCGTGATCCGTGCCTGGAGATTCCGGGCCAGATTATTCGTCACCAGCACGATTCCGGCATCTCTCTTTCCGATGATCTCTTCTAATTTAGCCGCGGCGACATCCGGGCTTGCCACCGCGCCTTCCAGCCCTGAGAGACGAAACGCGCTCACTGTATCCATGTCCCCGATAATGTAAATTTTATCCATATTACAATTTATTCAGGATCATGATGGCAATGATCAGGCCGTAAATAGCAATACCTTCGGCCAAGCCCAGAAAGACCAGGGTTCTCCCCATGAGCTCCGGTTTCTCACTTACCGCTCCAATCGCCGCAGAACCGATTCGCGCTACGGCAATGCTGCTGGCAATACAGGCGAGACCCACAGCCAACCCCGCGCTAAGGTAAGCCAAGCCCATCCAGTCCGCTCCTTCTTTGACCGGGGCGCCCTCGGCGGCAAGAATTGCAGTCGGGTTAAGGAACCACATGACACCAATGAGTATTGCCCATACTAAATACGCTGACAGCTTATCCTTGGTCATCTTACACCTCCGATGCTTTTGCCTTTAAGGTGAACGGGCTAAAAACAACCCCGTCCCCTTTAAAAAACTTTCCGAAAAACTCATAGTATTCAAGACGCATGGATTGAATTCCACAAATCAGACCTTCGAAACCGATAATAAAAATATTCCCGAAAACAATAATGATGAGAGCGCCCAGGGATTTCATGGCGGGGTCAACCATGCCGGCAAGCGTATACGTTACAATGCTTAAGCCTGCATGGGAAAGTGCAAAAGCGCCTACTCTGATAAATGAAATTGTATTGGCGAAGAGGCCTAGGGCAATCTCTACAATGTCCATGACGGTTTCGATGATGTATTCTGAAATGCTGTGCGGTTTTCCTTTCTGAAAAAGCACAGACCCCAGCACCCCCCGCAGTGAAAAAAGAATAAGAGGAAAGAAGATGAAAGCGCTGATGGCCCATAATGTGGGCATCTGACCGGTCCTCTGGTAATTTAAAGCAAAAACCACAATGGCGGTATAGAGGACCAGGATGGCCAGCCCTCGCTTCTCAAAAAGGGCTTCGGTATAATCCGAATTAAGAAAACTATTGAGTATATTAATACACAGGCCTACCGCGATAAACACCACTCCCATCAGGATGGTTGTGGCAAACAATTTCATAATGTGCGCGGAGGGATGAAACCACAGCGCAGGGATAATATGTTCACTGGAAAAAAGGCTGCCGTAAAGCAACCCAAAAAGAGATGCGGAAAAGCCGCAGACCATCAGGATTCCGCCCGCCTGCATCAAATCTTCCTGAAATTTCTTTTTGCCGACCTTTCTCAATATCAAGCCACACAGCATGAGCACCAATCCCTGACCGAGATCGCCAAACATCAGGCCGAACATGAGGATAAAGGTAATGGCCGTAAGCGGTGTGGGATCAATCTCGCTGTTGGACGGCATGCCCATGGTTTTCACCAGAAGCTCGAAAGGCTTGAACAGTCTGATATTCATCAGGCGCACCGGGGCTCCCTCATATCCATCCACCCCGTAATAAACATCGCCCTGGCAGAAAAGAGGGACATGCGCATGGCCTTGAGTATCTCTTCATAGCCACGGTAAGTGCTGCTCAGTTGTTTGATAGTCTGGCCTTTTTCTTCCTTCAGACGATTGATGTAGTCATCAATTACGTCATGACGACGCCTCAGGCTCTTTGCCCGTTTTTTCAGACGTTCCAGAGGGACATCGCGGACATCTGCGGATGTGTCGGCAAACCCGTAGCCTTTCAGGAATTGGAGCATTGCGGGATAATTGACCGGTAGAGCAAGGCCAAACACAAGGTTTCCCCTCTTGGTCAGCATAAAACGCTCGTCAGAGGGAACATCCCAAACGGCATTGTCCACCGTACCAAAAACCGGCTTCACGAGTCTTGCTTTTTTAATCATTCCGGGATCAATGCCCATCTGATACAAGGCATCACCATATTCGATTTGCCGGTCAACCTCATCTGTTGCCGATCGAATCATGGACCGCAGTCTCACTGCGCGCTCTATGACTTTTTTCGTTCCGGAGACAAACGCAGCATCCGAACGATTATCGATGGTCTTCCTGGTCACATCGGCCGCTTCCGGCTGGATAAGCAAGGCATTGAGTGCATACTCAGTGCCCGATATAATCTCCCGGGTCAGGGCTTCCTCATCCTGAAGTCCGGTGTCCATTTTAGAATCTTGATCATGAAAACGGGCGAGATGGATGATGCCTGCCTTATGCGAAACAGATTACGTATTTGATAGAAGAGGAGCCACAGATAGGCAATCACACAATATATGGAGTGGAAATCCCTGTGAAACTGGGACGAAACCCAGACGTAATAATCCTGCTCAATATGACGCTCTATATCCACGATGGATGGTTTCTGCGCGCCGCTTTTTTGTAATTGTTCTATGCGCCGGTTTAAAGCATCCTCCACTATCCGCATCTGAGGTTCTACATGACCGCCGAAGAGGTCATGGAATTTCTTCAGAGAAGAACGAACCTGTTCATCATGAAAACGATAGTATCCACGAAGCCTGTAGGACCAGATCACCGATAGCACGGCAATCCGCCTGATCATCATCTCCTGAAATTCTTTTTTGGCCTGGCCGAGATACGTGTCGGCCAGAAGCGATTTTATTTCATCGAGCGATAGATTTTTAGTAAGAAGATCTTTGTTCAAGGTAGCAAAGGGGCCAATATCATACCACTGATCCAGGCTTTCTTTTCCTAATGCCCTGGCGAGGAGAAGTTTTACGTTGTGCGCTTCATATTGACGAAGGTAAGCCAGAAAAAGAGCGGCATATTTGTCGTAGGCCTCGACAAGCGAAAGAACAGGGGCTATCTGCTCCCGAAAAAGTATCTCCTTGGCTTCTATCATATTCCTATTTCCAAAAATTTTATCAGAAACCTGCTCCCTGGATATGGAGGCATAATCATTGAGCGAGAGAAGGCGGCCTCTCATGGCGTAAATCCTCGCGTGGAGATTATCAGCGTCAGCATAATTTCTCATCGTTCCTGGTCCATAAGCAGAATGGAAATGATATCTTCTTTGATTGTTTCATTCAGGACCGGGTCCTGGAAAAGACTTTCGCTGTCCTTCCGAAAAGCAGCAGAAGTGGCCTCGGTTTGCCTTTTTGCTTCCTCAATAGATTGTGTCAGTCTGGTGTTTTCTGCGGCGATGATCTTGGCGAATTCCCTGGTTTTTCTTTCTTCCAGGATACGTTTGTGGTCTTCAATATTCTTTGCGTACTCAAGTTGGGCATGCTCGATATCAACCGAGCATTGACTTTCAATTTCGACAATCCGGGTGATCACTTCATCCATACCTGCCACCCATGACCTGATTAAGTGATTGTTGAAAGTTTCTTCCCGTACAGTTTGAATAAACCCGGATGCAAGACGTCCCGATAGAGTTTGAAATTGTGCTTGCTGGTAATAATTTACTTTCTTAAATATATTATAAGACTTACAGCCCCTTATGTCAACGGCAATCAAGTGGTGTGAATCCTAAAGCAAACGGAGTTGTTTTGACCCCCTGTTTTTAGCTAAAGCCGTCTTTGATAATGAGTCTTTTGAGGCGGGTTTGGAATCATTAAATTAACCCGGTGAAGTGATCAAACTATTGACGGATTAAATCTCGTGGAAACAAAACCCGGGCCTAACGATAACAGGTTCTGTTTATGATGATCTTTTTCAGATCATCGGAAAGGTCATTGAAGTATGAACAGTAGCCGGCAACACGAACCAGCAGGTGTGGGTATTTTCCCGGATGGTCGTATGCGTCGAGTAAAATTTGTCTGTCAATGACGTTTGGCTGGAACTGCATACCGCCTTTATCAAAGTACGTACTGATTACACCCGAGAGGTTTCTGACTCCGTCCGGACCTTGAAACAGCGCTGAGTCAACCGTGAAGGTAACCGTAGTACCGTTGGGCGCATAGGTTGCAAAATCAACACCGGCAACAGCATTCAGGGACGACAATAAATCCGTCATCTGCATTCCATAATGAGGAGTGATACTGTTGGCAAGAGAAACGCCGCTCAATCTGCCTGAAGGCAAGGCAGGCGTTTTTGCTCCGTAGACATCGTTGACATTCAGGGCATAATATCCCGCGGTATAGATACCGCCTCTTGGACAGTTCGCAACCGAGTTCAATGCGTTGACGTAAATCTGCAGTGTTTTGTTTACCCAAACAACGGCTTCATGCGAACCGTCATGACCGAATTTCGGGACCTCGAGTAATGCCGATCTTACCTGCTGATAATATTCCCCCTCAAAGTTGTTGTTGATGGCGTCGATGACGTCATGGATGGAATACAGGTTCTTCTTGTAGACTACTTCGTCAATGGCAAATAAAGAATCCGCGACGTCCGTAATGCCCACCGCCTGAATGCCGCTGCTGTTGATCGTCGCGCCGCCTTCGCACAGGTCCTTTCCGCTTTCAATACAACCCTTGGAAAGTGAGGATGAAAGGGGCGTTGTAAAGCTTTCACGAATCACCTTCTCAATATTCTGGTGATCGGCCAGGATGGAGTTGGTCAGATGATTCAAACGCGCCTGGAAGCGCTGAAGTAACTCATCCATGTTTGCGGGGGGCCTGGGTGCGGCAGTCTTTTTCTTTTTGAACCGTTTCCGGGCGATCATGTATTTCGAGAGGACATATTTGGAAAATTTATTATCCCTGCGGCAGTTGTATTCAAAAAACTTAGTGGTCATTTTCTCCAGTTGATCGACCAGGCCGATGTTCCACAAATCGTCTTCTTCGCCTTTGAGGGCCTGCAGGAAAGGTAGGGCAACGTTCACATTGGCGCAGTCGGTATTGCCAAAATGATCATCAGACACATTGGGTTCAACGCATCCGATTACCGCGTAATTTCTTGCATCCTCCACGGGGGTTGCGGGATAATGCTTTTTCAAAGTCTCCAGGTAAATTTCATCGTTGTACAAGGCAGGCATGGGTGCACCGTTGATATATACCTCTGCCAGCCTGTCCAGATATTGGATAGGGCTGTTCTTATGAATCCTTGCCGTCATGTTACAGGCGTAAGGTTGCAGTTCGCAAATATCGAGCAGCATATAGGTAACGTCATTGGTGGCGTCCTTACCGTCTCTGCCGAGACCTCCGGCCGTCACAGCCTGATCCGTAGACATCGTCTCAAAGAGTCTTCCTATTCTCAGATAGGTATCGCCATCATTTACCAGGATGGCTTCGTCC
>PHBN01000292.1 GCA_002840635.1 Deltaproteobacteria bacterium HGW-Deltaproteobacteria-1 | reverse complement strand
GGGTGTCAATACCATGATCTATAGAGAAGATGAAATCCGCCGCATCGCCCTTCGCGCTTTTGAACTGGCGCGTACGCGCAAGAAGAGTCTTCTGTCGGTAGACAAAGCCAACGTCCTGGAGTCCACGGAACTGTGGCGCTCTGTCGTGACGGAAACCGGGCGGGACTATCCCGACATAGAGCTCAAACACATGTATGTTGACAACTGCGCTATGCAGCTCATCCGCAACCCCTCTCAATTTGACGTCATCGTAACCACCAACCTGTTCGGCGACATCCTGAGTGATGAAGCCGCCATGCTTACCGGCTCCATCGGCATGCTGCCCTCGGCCAGCCTGGGCGAAACCAAGGCCCTGTATGAACCCATTCACGGTTCCGCACCCGACATCGCGGGTAAAAACATTGCCAATCCGCTGGCAACTATTTTATCAGTTGCCATGATGCTTCGTCATTCACTCAATCTGCCGCAGGAAGCGTCTTTGATTGAAAAATCCGTGGCAGGTGTTCTAAAAGAAGGCTGGCGAACGCAGGATATTTATTCCACTGGAAGCAGGCTGGCGGGCACGGAAGAAATGGGAAATGCCGTTGTCCGGAAGCTGGGTTCCAGTGATTTTTAACCGTTAAGGAAAGGAGTCAGGCAGCCTTGAAAGGAAAAATTCTGATTGTTGACGATGAAACATCGGTAAGAGAATTATTTAGCGGCGTGTTTACCGACGAAAATTATGAGGTCATCACAACCGAAGACGGCAATCAGGCGCTGGATATCCTCAAGCGGGACCATATTGACGTCATTTTCCTGGATTTGAAACTCTTCGGCATGAACGGCATTGATCTGTGCCGCCAGATTCGCGATACAAAGCCCATGTCCATGATCTTTGCCATCACCGGCTGGGCACCGCTTTTTGAAATTGAGGAATGCCGTCAGGCAGGTTTTGATGATTATTTTGAAAAACCGCTTGATATGGATATGCTTCTGGAAGCAGTAGAGGATGCGATGAAAAAAATGGACCGTTGGAAAAAACGCTTCTATAATGCTTAAAAAAAACAACTCTGAACAGGGCCGGACATGCTCAATTCCGTCATGATTCTGGAAAAGATAATTCTTCAACCGCCCACGGCCAAAATCTATTCCCGGCTTGGCTTCAAAAAAAGGACAACGTCACTTACCCCTTCCCGACAGAAAGAAACAGACCGTTATATCGAAGAGGCCGCAGGGCTTATTTGCCTGCAGGGTTCCTTCATGATGCTGTCCATTCTTAAAAACGACGGCCGGGAAACCGTACTTACGGGCGGGACATCGTTTTCAAGCACCAAGCTTGCCGCTTTTCTCGGCAGCTGTCCGGCAGCCGTCCTGATGGGCGCGACCGCCGGCAGGGCGATCATGGAAGCCATCGTAGACAAAACAACGCAGGATAATCTTACAGCTGCCGTCGTGTATGACGCAACGGCCAGTGAAATGACGGATGCCGCCCTTGACTGGATCACAGACTACGTCAACCTGCAGCTGCGACGCGAAAACAGGCGACTGCTGCCGCGGCGTTTTTCAGCGGGCTACGCGGATCTTGCGCTGGAAAACCAGAAAGAATTTTATGAAAAACTCGAGCTGGCAAAAATAGGTGTAACGATCACTCCGGATTACCTGCTGGTTCCCGAAAAATCCGTTACGGCGATCAGCGGAATCATTTAATCCCGCTCGCGCGGGACAAGCGTTAATTCTCAGCAGCTTGCTGTGAGGTGGGTGATTCATCGTTTCGATTTAAAGCATAGAAAGCATCCACCCGCATCTGAATACACGTTAGGCGTCTTCCTGATCCTGATTCCATAAGAGGTGTTTTTTGCCTCGGCACGCAGCCGTGCCCAAAGGATTTACGTTGATGCGTCAGGATTTGTATGCTTTCGTTTGGGCCCTTTCTTTGCCTGAAACTGGCTGATTCTTTTCTTGTACTCATTGATAAATTCTCTTGACGACAGGTATTTATCCGCAAAAGAAACAATATAGGATTCTTTGTATTTCGGCGGAACCAGCGTCAGCGGCCACATATGTTTTTTGATAATATCCTCTTCGATCTCATTGATTGAAAAATGCTTCTTTGCGTTGACCACGGCAATCGCCGGATGCCGCCGAACGGTAATCCAGCTTGAAATATTTGCATATCCGATAGGAAAAATAAGCCACATCGTGAACATGGGAATAGATGCTTGAATTATGATGAAAGTAGTCCTTAAGTTTTAAAAACTCCTCGTGATGAAGGATGTCTTCCACGGTTTCATAGTATTCTTTTTCAAACGGTTTCCGCCCCTCCATCTCCAGAATAATTTTTTCCTGAATGGTTTTCAGAAAAGAATTGAGCCTTTTTCTGATTTTCTTGTTGATGTTTTGATTGATGTACTGATTCAGATCGGGGAATGCATCACGCAAGCGTTGAAATGAATTTAATCTCTCTTCAATTTCAGTATTACTCAGATTGAAATATTCTTCATAAAGATAAGCGACGGCACCGCGGAAAGAAGCAAGAGACATTACGGAAAAGGTATAATCCACCCAGAAATAAATCATGAAGACAATGGCTGCAGGCTTGACAAACCCTTCATGCAGTAAGGCCACTCGGTAAAAAACTTCCGGATGAATATATTCCAGAAAGATCAGTGACAGAACTGTCCACAGAAACGAAAAATACAGGCATACGCGGCCATGAAGATTGAACCTGCGGTCCTCATAGCTCCACAGGGGCAGTTTAAATATCTTTTCTGAGAGAAAACCGATCATATATTCCAGAAAAGTGAGAGACAGACCGACCATGCCGTAAATCGGAACGAAGGGGCCGAAAAGAAATCCCGCGTTAACAAACTTGCGCTGCTTGAAGGATCTGTAAAAAACCTCCAGCACCCACCCGACAAAGCAATAGATCGCAAATAGTATTACATAATAGAAGAAACTCAGATTGTGATTCAGCATAATATTTTACACGCAAGCCTGTATCGTTTCACGGTCATTTAACGCCGGCCGATCATCCGATCGGGCTGTTGAACCGGCAGGGCAACACTTTTATATCTCAAACTGCATTTCAGCCCCCCCTCGATTCCCCTGTGTTCGGACGGACCAAAACTGATTATTTTTCAATTTCCTTCTTTAGTATCCCTCAACTCGGGAACAATAGCCGGAAATCTGAACTGCCTGCAATTTCTCTTAAAATTCAGCGTGATGCTACACTATCAGATTATTTTTGTGAAGCGTTTTCTCTTTGACCATTATATATGAATTTCATCGGGTGGTGTTACCTTCCGGGTTAACGGGAATGACCGTGGAAAGATTTGACCGCGCATTACCCCGCATTAAGATAACCGGCAAGACGCTTACCCAGAGCGACGATTGTCCAGACAGTGGGCAATCCCAGTGCCTGGGGGAATACACTGGCGTCGCAACAGTAAAGACCGGGAATTCTTGTGGCCAGGTTGGAATCCACGACCTCGCCGACCCGGCAGCTTGCCGAAGGATGGGCGCCGAGTGGATCGAGGGCGATGATGTCGGATGATTTTGCTCCCGCTTTTTTCAGTACTTTCTTGATGATTCCGACACCCTTGTCCAGACGCTTGCGGTCCGTGGTGGTAATGGGTTTGGAAAACGTATTGCCCTGACAGACTTCCCCGCTGATTTCATCACGGATCTTGACCATAATCCCGGAATAACGCCGGAATTTTGCAAAGTTCGGCAGGTTCAAGGGACCCATGAAGGCGAGGAACAACAGAAACTGTGACCAGTTGGGAAAGACCGGCAGAATGGCGATTCCGTCGGACTCGTAATGTTCCAGCGTTCCAACGGTCATCGGGTTGGCCCGAACTGTGCTGACTTGCGGAATGATTCCACCGACAAACTGCAGCCAGTCGCAGGCAAAGCCCTGCCCCGCTTCGGTAATGCCTGCCTGCCGTAGAAGTTCGACATTTGAAACACCCGCTGAGAGAACGACTTTTTTGCCGTGATACCTTGCGGTGTGGCCGAACCGTTTTGCTTCCACCCCGATGGCCCGGCCTCCTTCAACCAGAATTTTTGCAGCCTTCGTGTGCAGACAGAGTCTAGCGCCGCCTGCCATCGCTTCATCGCCATAGACGCGTGCGGTGAATTTCGCGCCGGTCGGACAGCCCAGCATGCAACTCGAACAGCCGACAATGCATTTTTCGGCGTCGATGAAATTCTCCATCCGTCGCCAATGAAACCCTGCGTCGTTTGCCGCTTCAAGCAGCCGCAGATTGTCCGGGCCGATCAGTTCATCGGGAAGTGTCTGGACCTTCATTTCGTTTTGTGCTTCTTCGGTTTCCGCCGTCAGGTCAATGCCGTGCGGGGTGAAAATCGCCTGCGGAGGCCGAGCGGCGCAACCCGCCGTCAGGGTAGAGAGTCCGCCATAATTTTTTGCAAACGTGATGAACGATTTTTCACGGCTGCGGTTGAGGCCGAAGTTCCGCAGAATCATCGCGATCGTCAGTGTATTGCCCATCATGTCCGTCCGGCCACCCGCTTCAAGCATCACAACGCGCTTGCCCCTGCGGGTCATTTCCCTCGCTACGGTGGTGCCGCCGATGCCTGTTCCGACGATGACTGCATCATATTCCATTTGCCGATTCCTGTTTTGCCATGGTCAGTCTTTCCGCTTTAATCAGATCCAG
>PHBN01000291.1 GCA_002840635.1 Deltaproteobacteria bacterium HGW-Deltaproteobacteria-1 | reverse complement strand
ACGGGTTGACGCGCAATAACACCGGGAGCAACCATTTCAATACGGCGAAACTCGGTGGCTTCGATGGGGCCCTTGCCATCCAGCGCCGCACCGGTCGCGTCAATGACACGGCCGAGCAATCCCTCTCCTACCGGAACCTGCGCGATTTTACCTGTTCTTTTAACAATATCGCCTTCTTTGATATGAGTAACTTCGCCCAGAACGGCAACACCGACGTTGTCTGCTTCGAGGTTGAGAACCATACCCAAAACACCGCCGGGAAATTCGAGAAGCTCCATGACCATTGCGTTTTGCACACCGTAAACTCTCGCAATACCGTCACCGACGGACAGGACTGTTCCCGTTTCGCTTATATCCAGCTTTTTTTCATAGCTTTTAATTTGCTCAGAAATAATTTGACTGATTTCTTCCGCCTTGATTGATTCCATGTCTTATCTTGCCTCCCCTAAGAGATTCCTCATATTATTCAATTGGTTTTTGATGCTGCCGTCATAAAGCGTATCACCAACACCAATGACTATGCCGCCCAAAAGGCCCTTGTCATCTTCCACGGTAACTTCCACTTGCCGGCCTGTCATTTTTTTCAAATTCGACATGATGTAATTTTGCATTTCAGCCGACAGAGGAAATGCCGTTTTCACCGTCACTCTCATTTTCTGAAGCGTTTCATCCATCATCTGTCTGTAACAGGTGTCGATATCGGGCAGAACATCAATCCTGTTCTTATCAACCAGCAACTTTAAGAAATTAACCGTCATTGGAGAAAGCGACATTTTGCCGATAATCTTCTCCAGCACGTTTTTCTTAACCTCCTGTTCAAAAACCGGATTGGCTAAAAACCCTGCCAGATCTTTGTTCCCTGACATAGCTGAAGAGAACTGACTGAGTTCACTGTAGTACTGTTCCAGCTTTTTTTCTTCCCCGGCAATTTCAAAAAATGCGCGAGCATATCGTTTTGAGATATTGCTGATCAATTTTTGTTCACCACCTTATCCATATATTCCTTGACCATGGTTTCATGATCCTGTGTTGTAATATGTTTCTTTAATATTTCTTCAGCCATTTGCACCGAAAGAGCAACCGCCTCGCTGCGCAGTTGAGTTGATGCTTTTTTCAGTTCCTGATCAAGACGCGCCTGGGCATCTTCTTTCATTTTCTTGGCAACTTTATTGGCGTCTTCGATAATTTTCTGCTTTTCCACAACGCCCTGGGCCTTGATCATGTCAAAGATACCGTCAATCTCGAGGGAAGCTTTGTCGATTTTTTCCGCATACTCTCTGTACTGCTTTTCAGCCTCGGCCTTTTGCACGGCCGTGGTCTCCAAAGATTCCTTGATTTCCTGCCGCCGCCCGGAAAAAAATTCCTTGATTTTCGGCGCCAGCATCCAGACCAGAAAACCTATGATGAGAACCGCGTTTAACGTTTTAAACGCAAAACCTTTCCATTGGGAAGCCTCATGACCACCTTCGCCGCCTCCGGAAGCAAAAGAAACACATACTAAAACGAGAACGATTAGAAGGGAAAGAAGAAGTGAAAAATGAATGGATCTGGTCGATGGTTTCATTGGACTCTCCTTCCCAGGACCTTTTCAGCAATTTCCAGTGCGAGCGTACGGGACTGACCATGCAAAACCTTACGGGCCGCTTCCATTTCGGCATCCATCTTTTTCTGAGTTTCCTGAGCCATTAAAGGTATTTCACTGCGGATGGCATCCAAAATACTTTTGGCCTGCTGGGTGCCTTCACCGATTATTTCCTTTTTCATATCAGAGGCGCCAGACTTGGCTTTGTTTAGCTTTTCATCATATTCGGCCGCTTTCTTATTAACAGAATCCTTGAAAAGCGTAATTTCGTTTTGAAGCTCTTCAAGTTGTTTTTTACGGCGGTTGATTATGGATAAAATGGGTTTATAAAGAAGATAATTGAGGATAAAAACCAAGGCTAAGAAATTAGCCATTTGAACCAAAAGCGTTAAATCAGGAATTACGGTAACCACAACTTACCTCGTAGATTGTTTTCAGAGCTAATTGCCTCACAAATCACGTTCACGAAGAAGCAATTAAGCGTGAATTTATTTTCCCCTACATGTCAAACAGCGCATTCTCTGGCAGTGATGATTTTTCCAAGGACTAAAGCTCAAACCGGGTTTATGCGGGTTTATGCTGAACCTAGCCACACCGCGAGGACGGTGTGTATTAATCACACCCTTGACTGGTTGTCAAGCTTTTTTATGACTGACGGTCTAATTTTAACAAATCAGCTGTTATGATAGTTGAAATAAGTATTTGAAGGATATTAATCCACTACGCGAACAATATTTTTTTGCTCTTTGAGGTCCTTCATTCTTGACGTTCCTTCAAAAAGCGCTCCCTCTTCCATAATAAAAACCGGTGTCCGTACATCACCGGTTAATCTCCCTGTGGCATGTATGTTTAATTTATCTTTAACATCAACTTTCCCTTCCACTTCACCCCCGACATATACACTGTGAACATTGATAGTTGCCTTCACCACGGCGCCTTCTCCAATATCCAATGATCCCTCCCCGAAGATTTCACCCTGAAAATCTCCGTCAATTCGCACATTGCCTTTAAAGATAAGTTTGCCGCTGAACTCAGCCCCTTTGCCCAAAAAAGCTTTTGTATCTTCAATATGTTTATTTTTATTCCACATGACCTTCTCCTTTCGATGATATCAGAGAACCCTGTCATCGCTGCAGAATAAACCTGCGCACGCTGACATTCATCAACAAGCCTATCGCTCCCAGTAACGTAAACATCGCTGAACCGCCGTAACTAATAAATGGTAGCGGAATGCCCACAACAGGCATCATCCCCAGAACCATCCCCATGTTAATGACCAACTGCCAGGCAATCAGCGAGGTAATGCCAAACGCCAGTATCGTGCCCAATAAATCTTTTGAATGCAAGGCAATTCTCATCCCCCAGATGAGCAAAAATAAAAACATGACAACCAGCACCAGACCGCCTGCAAATCCCCATTCCTCGGCAAACACGGAAAAAACAAAATCGGTTTGCTGCTCAGGTAAATACTTCAGCTGGGTTTGCGAACCTTTCAAGAAACCCTTCCCAAGAAACCCGCCGGAACCAATTGCGATCATGGATTGGATGATGTGGTAACCGGTGCCCAGGGGATCACTCTCCGGTGAAATAAAAGTCAGCAATCTATCTCTCTGATAATCTTTTAAAAAAAGCCAGGCCACGGGCAGCATGGCCAACATACCGGCAGCGGCGATAAGAATAGACTTCAAGTTCATGCCAATAAACAGAACTATCGAGGCGAAAACGATGACAATAACCAGTGCCGTTCCCAAATCCGGCTGCTTCAGGATCAAAACGCAGGGAATCATTACCATGATAAAAGGAACAAACAATTCCCGAAGCAGGTACGATTCATGGGATTTATGATCATCAAAATAGCGGGCCAGGGCGATGATAATTGTAACCTTCATTAACTCTGAAGGTTGAAATAAAATAAATCCGAAAGAGATCCATCTCTGTGCTCCATTGGCCGTATGGCCGAATAAAGCCACATAAATCAGGGATGCAATCGATACCACGTAAATGAAATAGGCAAACACCGATGGCGCAGATCGACATCACCAGAGCCAGGAGCGTCCAGTCAAAGTTCTGGAATATGCGACGATCATATTTAAAAAAAATCATTTCCCCTCTCTAGATAACAGATATATGCCGCATTAAAGCACCAGAGTCATTCATGGGTGAATCCATTCCCGGCATGGCCGGCCGGCAAGAGATTTACGGCAACCTGCGGCACCTTCCCTTTATGTTTACCTTCGAAATAGGCGTTGAGAATTTTCCGGGCAATCGGGGCGGCGACAGCCCCGCCTCCTCCCGCATTTTCAGCAATCACCGCCACAACAATTTCCGGACTGTTCATCGGAGCATAGCTTGCAAATAAAGCATGGTCTTTATGGATTGCTGACAATTTTCTCAGGTGGCGGATTCTTGCGTCCTGCGAAAGACCGACGACCTGTGATGTCCCCGTTTTACCGCATACGTCGGCATTCGGTATTCGTGCTGCAGCACCCGTGCCCCCCGGTTCATTCACAACCCCCCATAAACCACGATTGATGGTATCCATCGTTCGCCGGCTCAATTCAAGTTCTCCCGTTTTTTCTGGTAAATATTCCTTTTCGATGGTGCCGTCGGACGACTCGATCCGCTTTACAAGATGCGGTCTCCACAGGGTACCGCCATTGGCAAAAGCCCCGTATGCCTGTGCCAGTTGAAGCGGTGTGGTTAAATTGAATCCCTGACCGATGGCTATCGATATGGTTTCACCAAGCTGCCAGGGTTCTTTCATTCGAGCCAGTTTCCAGGCCCGCGTGGGGACAATCCCTTTCCTTTCGTGGGCAAGCTCAATGCCGGTCAAGTCACCCAGACCGAACCGCCTGGCATATTTTGCTATTGTATCCACACCCAGCATTTTTCCGACAGTATAAAAATAAACATCACAAGACTGCACAAGCGCCTTGTGCAGATTTACCGACCCATGGCCATGCTTATTCCAGCAATGATAGACTCTATTGCCCAGCTCGAAAGATCCTTTGCAGTATATTCTTGTTTCAGGCTTGACAATTCCTTCTTCCAGCGCGGCCGCCGCCACAATCAGTTTATAGGTGGAGCCGGGAGGATACTGCCCGGAAATGGCTTTGTTGGACAAAGGGTTTAGCGGATTTTTCTGCAATTTCAACCATTCATCCCGCGCAATGCCGCTGTTGAACAAGTTCGGATCATACGAAGGCAGACTGACCATCGCCAGAACGGAACCGTCACGCGGATCCATTGCGACGGCCGCACCTGAACGACCCGCAAAAGCTTCCCAGGCCGCCTTCTGCAACGCAAAATCAATCGTCAGAATTACATTGGAGCCGGCAACAGGATCAATCCGTCCAAGGTTCTTGATGACTTTGCCACGGGCATTGACTTCAATCAGTTCATTACCCCGGCGTCCGCGGATGTAGGAATCAAAAACTTTTTCGATGCCGGACTTTCCTGTAATATCGCCGGACGAATATTCTTGTGACTCCGCAAGTTCCTCTCTGCTGACCTCGCCCGTATAGCCGATAATCGGCGCGATGAATTCACCGTCCAGATAAAGCCGAATCGGCGTCACGTCCACATAAACACCCGGCAAATCTACAGTATTTGTTTCCACCAGGGCAACCTTTTCCATGCTGACATTTTTTTCCAGCCGAACGGGAAGATAGGATTTTACGGTCTTGGGAAAAGGCTGATCGGATGAATAAACAACTGACCTG
>PHBN01000290.1 GCA_002840635.1 Deltaproteobacteria bacterium HGW-Deltaproteobacteria-1 | reverse complement strand
ACCGGCATAATCCTTCAGAGAAACCTTTTTGCCGCTTACTGCATTAAGGGTAAAAGCGGGCGCTTGCTGGCCAACCTTGACTTTTACAACACTGTCAACGGGTTTTAGTTTGCCGACCTGATAAATATTTTCCTTGTAGGCATCCGACAGCGCAAACGCGCTTAATGTAAAAAAAACAACTATCAATATTGGAAGAAGAATTTGCTTTTTCATAATGACCTCCTATTTCACATTCGCCAGTTTGATCACTTCGTCAAGAAACGCTTCAACATTTTCATGCGCACCCAGCCTGGAATAAACCACTTCCAGCTTTTTGGCACCGTTTAATTTCACAACCATAAAATACGGCGTGCGGACTTCACCGACAATTTTATGAATTATAAAATCGTTATCAGGAACCAGCGGGAACTCCACCTTGTATTTCTTTTTAAATGTATTCACTTCAAACTGTGTGTTCCCGACACCGATGCCGAGAATTTTTATTTTACCCTTCAGTTTGGGATTATTCTCAATCAGTCCAAAGAAGCGGTTGACGTTGGGTGCGTCCTTCTGGCAGTAGGGACAGTACATGCTGAAAATCTGAATAATCAATACCTGCCCCTTAACCTCGTCCGCCTTAAACGTTCCGGACTGGTGCACTGCTTTTTCCAATCCATCCAGTGACAGTTCAAACATCGGGAAAATACCGGCAATCGTTTTAACTGTCCATGTGTAATACCAGTGATCCTGCGGCTGCGGATTGAGCCATACAGCGTGCCGAAAGTTTTTTGACAGAAATTTCAAATAGTCCACCGAAGGCCGTGATTCGTTTTGACCCACATAAATCGCTCCTCTATGATCGGCCAGTTCGTACGGCGCCATGGCGGCATCCCCGACAATTATCAATCGCGTTTCAGGATCAGAACGGGCAAATTCTTCCACCAGCACTGGTTTCTTGAAACGCTGAGCATCCTGCCAGATCTTGGAATAAATGGTGTTGTGGAAAAAATAAATTTCCAGTTCCTTAAACTGAAACTGCGCGTAATGAAAGAGCACCTGCACAATCTCCACATAGGGATCCATAGACCAGCCGCCGTTATCAATGAGCAGCTTGACTTTCAGACGGTCAGCCAGGCGGCGGTCGAAGATGATTTCGATTTCCCCTGCATTGCGCATGGTTTGACGGATCGTTTCATCGATATTCACGACATCCCTGGGGCCCGCCGGTTGAAGATGTTTGAGCCTTTTGAGCGCTTCCCCGATCTGCGAAGCGGTAATGGGACCGGACTGCGAGTAATCCCGGTAACGCCTTTCCATGGCAACCTTGATGGCGGATTTATTGCGCGATTCTCCCCCGACACGCATGCCGCCGGGATGATAGCCTGAATGCCCCGTGGGAGACGTGCCATGAGTGCCAATCCAGTGGTTGCCTCCGTGATGCGCCTCGGTCTGCTCTTTGAGTCTTTTTAGAAAATGCTCCACCAGTTCGTCGGGCGTCATCTGCTTGATTTCCTTTTCGGAAAGCCCAAGCGCCTGCGCCATGCCACCAGGATCCTTAAGCCACTCAGAGAGCATCGCTTTCACCATTTCAGAAAGCTCCGCATCCGTCGGTTCTACATCGGCCATACCACGAAATGCCACCGCAAACGCCTGATCGTAAATATCAAAATAACGCTCACTCTTGATCAGCAGGCTGCGTGTGACACTGTAGAAATCAGCCAGAGAAGAAATCAGCCCCATCCCCAAAGCTTTTTGCAGGCGCAGAAAAGACGTGGGTGTGACAGGGATTCCCTTATCGCGCAGAGTATAGAAAAAATTTACAAACATTTTTTCACATCACTGATGCAATGCAAGGTAAAGATCCGTGCTCTTTTTAAACAAGACACCCAGGAAAGGCACATTACTCGACTTCAAGCTCTTGATGTTAAAATCGGGGTCGGCCTGAAGCGCGCGCATCCAGTTAATCAGCTCGCGTGTCGCCGGCTTCTTTTCCACACCGCGCACCTCGCGCAGACGATAGAAAGCATCCATACAGGCCGTGGTCATATCCTTGTTCAAATCCGGGAAATGCACATTGATGATCTTTCGCATCATATCGCGGTCGGGAAAAGCAATATGATGGAAATTGCAGCGTCCCAGGAACGGGTCGGACAAATCTTTTTTTGCGTTGGAGGTAATGATTATCACCGGCCTGTGTTTTGTCGTAACGGTGCGGTCGATTTCCATGATGTCGAACTGCATCTGATCTAGAATGTCGAGCATATCATCCTGAAAATCGGTGTCGGCCTTGTCGATTTCGTCGATAAGCAGAACCACTTTTTTCTCAGCAACAAATGCCTGGCCGATTTTACCCATCTTGATATACTCTTCTATATTGCTCACATCGCGGCCCGAATCGGCAAAGCGGCTGTCGTTGAGCCGGGTGAGCGTGTCGTACTGATACAGGGCGTCAATCAGCTTCATGCTGGATTTGACATTAAGGATGATCAGCGGCATGCGCAGATTCTCGGCGATGGCGTGCGCCAGCATGGTTTTACCGGTGCCCGGTTCGCCTTTGAGCAGAAGCGGCATCTCCAACGCCATTGAAATATTTACGATTTTAGCAAGCTCATCATCAAGAACATAACGCGATGCCCCGCTGAATTTGGCGGGACGGTTTTCGGATATCATTGTAGTTACTCCTTAAATATTTTTTAGCTCCGGCAGGCCTCTGTAAAGTATGCCTTACGGACCGTTTCATCAATCTGCAGGGAACAGCCGCACAACCCGCAGGAGTCAGGGCCGTTCCTTTCCTGCAATGTATTCATATCACGTTTTGAATTTTAAATTAACGCAGAATATTGACATATCACGTTTTGAATTTTAAATTAACGCAGAATATTGAACTGAAGTTGCAGAAGGCTTCCCGGTGCATTGACCTCCCTGTTATCATGCGATATTTAACGAATGTATTACCATTCCGGACCACCTCCGCGTCGCTCGCACTGAATGTAATTACCGGTTGTTAAATGGGTTGCCCGGGAATGTTATGGATAATCTTAATTGACAGACTGCAAAAAAGTTACTGGTTGATGGCAAAGGTTGATGGAGAGTAAAAATCTATACATGGTTGGGCTTCCACGCCTTCAATGGTAAAAGAAAGCACTCCTGATTAATTCACCTGTGTCCCGGACAATGTTTCAAACTCCACGGTATCGTGGCTGCACATGACGATGATTTGATCTTTGTGCTGTAACGCCAATTCCCTAATCCTGTCTTTTGTCTGCATGGCTTTTTCGTAGTCGATATGGGCAAAGTGTTGAAATAAATTAACCATCAGAGTCGTTTTAGGGTTTTCGTCCTTCTGCCTGTGAAAATAATAAGAATCCCCGGCATGCAGCAGCCACCCGTTTGGCGGCGCAAGGATGCACACACCGCAATGTCCTCTTGTATGTCCCGGCAGGCGGACCAGCATGATTTCAGGAGGAAGTCCTTTTAAATTGCGTATAGTATCGAATCCGAACGCCCAATGCACCTTCCGGTATCGCTCCCTTTCCCTGAAACTTTCCGGTTTCATCGCAGCTTCAAGTTCTCTTTTCAATACATGAATCGTAGCGTTTGGAAAATCGGGAATACCGCCCGTGTGGTCGAGATCCAGGTGAGTCATGATGATATGATGCACATCGTCCGCCCGAAATCCAAGCTTTTCAATCTGTTTCAAAGCTGTTTCATTGACATCCAGGCGTGGCCGGTTTAAAATGCGCATAAACCCCAATCGCTCCGGAAATCTCATGTCATCCATCCCGATCCCGGTATCTACAAGAGCCAATCCCTGATCCATTTCCAAAAGAAGGATGTGCGATATAACCCTACAGGGGGTTCGTTCGTTAAACAGTTTCCCGACCATCGGGCGGTTTGTGCAGCAATTGAGGTGGCGAATCGCCGTGATCTTAGAGGTTTTCATAGATTTCTCGATTTAATATCGTTTCCCGGGTTTCTTTTTGCGCTTGTTGAAAAAAAAGGATTCGCGGGTTTTGGCGCCTCCCGAGTAACGCTTACCCTGATAACTGCCTCGACCGCCTCTTTCAGCATAATCAATTCTCACACGCCGCTGGGCGTATTTCTCCTTGCCGAACCGGGCAATCAGCACTTCGGCAAACTGCGGATCCACTTCAAAATAAGAATTGCAAAGCTCTATGTCCACATTGGCAATGTGCAGTTTGGCGATGTTGGCCGTTTCCAATAAATAAGCCTGGAGCTTTTTGGCGTTGAATTTTTCCATCTTCCCCAGGTTGACCGAAAGGCGCGCCAGAGAACCGGACCTGGATGCGCCGCGCGAAGGTGCGGCCTTGCTTTCTTTTTTCTGCGATACGTTGATGTCGGCGGCGTTTCGGTAATAGCTCAAGAAACGATTGTGATTTAAGCCGCTCCACTGCGGCGGGCAGAAACGGGTCGATATCCGCGTGCTGAATTTCCGTATCTTTGAGTTTATCCACCAGATACAAGAGTTGTTTCTCGCAAACTTCCTGCCCGGTGGGAATTTTGACCTGCTGGAATTTCTTGCTGATCTGCTTTTCGATCTGGCCTATGCGAAACACTTCTTTGATATTGACGATGACGATCGAAATGCCCGATTTGCCCGCGCGTCCCGTGCGGCCGCTGCGGTGGGTGTAGTTTTCAATGTCGTCCGGCAGATTATAATTGATGATATGGGTCAGATCGACGACGTCGATCCCGCGTGCCGCAACGTCTGTTGCCACAAGCATCTGCAGGCTTCTTGTTCGAAACCGGTTCATCACGGAGTCACGCTGCGCCTGAGAAAGATCCCCGTGCAATGCGTCGGCGTTGTAGCCGTCTTTGATGAGGGCGTCGGCCACTTCCTGCGTTTCCAAGCGGGTACGGCAGAAAATAATCGCGTAGATATCGGGATAAAAATCAGCGATGCGCTTAAGCGCAAGATACCGGTCTTTAGCATGCACAACGTAATACTGGTGTGAGACGTTTTCCGCGCCGGTGTTTCGGGTGCCGACCGTGATTTCCATCGGCTTTTTCATGTAACTGTGCGCAATGGCCTCAATACCGCGCGGCATGGTGGCGGAAAAGAGCGTCACCCTTTTATCTTCG
>PHBN01000289.1 GCA_002840635.1 Deltaproteobacteria bacterium HGW-Deltaproteobacteria-1 | reverse complement strand
GCCAAGCAAGCCTTTGCTGAAAAGCGCCATGGCGATGATCCCCATGGTTTTTTGCGCATCATTCATACCGTGAGATAACGAATAAACCGCTGCGGATAAGAGCTGAAGCTTACGAAAAATGTGGTCCGACTTGGCTATCGTGGAATTACGGCTCAAATTCATAGCCAGAACCATGAAAACAAAACCCAGCGCCATGCCGATCGCAGGTGAAACAATGATAAAAAGCGTTGTTTTCGTAATGCCCGACCAAACCAGAGTTCCAGTGCCAGCTTTGGATACCGCCGCTCCGATCAGGCCGCCGATCAATGCATGTGACGAACTGCTGGGCAATCCGTAATACCACGTCACAATATTCCAGATGATAGCGCCACCCAGAGCGGATAGAATTACAAGATTATCGACAATGTCGATATGGATGATGCCTTTGCCGACGGTATGCGCGACCTCCGTACCTACAAAAAAAACAGCAGCAAAATTAAAAAAAGCAGCCCAGATGACAGCATGTTTTGGTGAAAGAACGCGAGTGGACACAACAGTGGAAATGGAATTGGCTGAATCATGAAACCCGTTTAGAAAATCAAAAATCAGCGCAATTGCCACCAGGACAAAAACAAATGCCATCGAATCAAGCATGCTTCAGGACGATCCCTTCCACGGTGTTGGATACATCTTCACAAACATCTATTGCTTCTTCGATCCGCTCAAAGATTTCTTTCCATTTAATCAACTCAATGGCGTCTTTTTCTTTGATGAAGAGATCGGTAATGATGCTTCTTAAAACAACATCGCCGGCATTTTCCAGGGTGTTGATTTCCACGCAACCGTCAAGAATCATTTTGGAGTTTTTCATGTCGCGCAGACCGTGAATAATCTCTTTGATTTTTTTTATGGCCTGAAAGAGGATTTCCGCCTGCTTGATGATTTCATCATCCGGCTTTTTGACCTTATACATGTGAATGCGGATGGCGGTAGCTTCGATGACGTCCATAATGCTGTCCATCTTATTGACCAGGGCATAAATATCTTCACGGTCGATAGGGGTCAGGAAGGTCTTGTGCATTCTTTCATATGTTTTATGAGTAATGCCATCCGCTTCATGTTCAATTTCTTTGAGACGGGAAACTTTTGCGGCGGAATAATCGCGATTTTTGGTCATTTCAAGGAAGAATTGGCCGCCTTCTTCAATTTTGTCGGCCAGCTCTTCAAAGTAATTAAAGAAATTTTCTTCTTTAGGAAACAGGCGCATAAGCAATTCCTCCTTTTTTCCTTAGATATGCAAGTGGTGATCTTAAAGTCAGAAGTGCTCTAGCGAATTATCGGGAAAAATGCAAGACCTTAAAAAGGATTTTCGCCGGCATATGCGCCTTATTGTTTGTTATTTAAGGACTTTGGAGTAAATAATTTTACTGTCACCGGGGGCATAGAAGTCTTTAAGAGTTGCTTCAGCAATGTATCCGCAGTTTTGATAAAAACGCTGAGTAGAGGCGTATTGAGAGCGCGAAGATGTTTCTGCATACAGACGTTTGCCGTCCGCGTCGCGGATGAGTTCCTCTGTTTTTTGCAGAAGCATGGTGCCCAGTTTTTTGCCGCGTGAGGCTTCAGAAACAGCAATCCAGTAAAGATCGTAGCTGGCGGCGGTGGCCGGTATCAAGCCATAACAGGTATATCCGACAACCTGACCCTGATTTTCGGCAAACAGGAATTGATAGGAACTCTGCTGTCCGTTTTCAAGACGATCTGTGGCCAGTTCACATGCCAGTTCCACCTCCACCGCGGAAAAGAAGCCGCTTGATTGAACGATGTTTAAGATTGCCCCCAGATCTGAAGGCTCTATCTCCTGTCTGTAAAGCAGGGCGATCATAAGGATCCTCCATTTTGTGGAATACCGCCGCGAAACATAAAATAAACCGCTCCAACCATGCAAAGCGATGCCCAGAGATAATCCAGTTTCAGGGGCTGCTTCATATAAAGGATGGCAAACCCGGCAAAAACCGTCATGGTAATGACTTCCTGGATAATTTTTAACTGGCCCAAAGAATAGTGCTGAAAGCCGATGCGATTGGCCGGAACCTGCAGAACATACTCAAAGAAGGCAATGCCCCAGCTGATCATGATGACGAAAAACAGGGGTTTTGTGTTGAAGTTTTTCAAATGCCCGTACCAGGCGAACGTCATGAACAGATTGGAGAAGATCAATAATAAAACAGGCTTTAACACAAGATGATACCTCCTCAGGCTTGGATGGCGC
>PHBN01000288.1 GCA_002840635.1 Deltaproteobacteria bacterium HGW-Deltaproteobacteria-1 | reverse complement strand
ATTCTCCAAATAAGGCGGCCTATTGAAAAGTATAGTTAATCGTTTCTTTCTTCCCTGAGCGCATCAGGTTGACCGATACGCTTCCGCCTGTCTGCATCGTATTGAATAAATTGATAATATCGTCAGGACTTTCCAGTTTCTTATTATTTACATCCATTACAACATCACCATTTTGCAAACCCAGACGCTGATATACACTGCCGGGTACAATATTGGAAACGATGAACCCCTGCGGAACGCCTGCTGAAAGGAAAGGCCTGACAATCGCCTGGCTCATGACGGATTTTATATCACTGAAAGCTTGTACTGATTCCTGCCTGTTGATGACCCCGGAATCGCTTCCCATAACGGATGGCTTTCCCGTCAAGGCACCTTTATCGACATCCTTGACCTTCAACACAAACTCTTTTTCTCCATCCTGGAGAACGGCCGTATTGCGCGTAATGCGAATCAATCTGGCCGAACCGATCCTCTCTCCCAGCTTGTATAGTTTCTGCTTGCCTTTGCCTTTTTCTTCAACAATAACATAGCCTATGGATTCATTTATGGTAACCGTCCCTTTCAAATCAAAGGCTGTATATTCCTCGCTGGGCAGAAAATCTCCAACAGCGTTTTCATTAGCGACGGGCTGAAGCGTTGTTAAAAATAAATTTCGTTCTGTAATGATTTTGTACTGTTCGGCACTGGGCGCCTGCATCAAGGGTTCCGCCACGGCCGCAGGCTGAACGTTCCCGTCTGACGGACGATAAACCATTCTCAAGCTGAGCACATTATAAAATATGTCCACCAGAAGAAAAGAGAAAATCGTAATGACAGCAACGATGATGAAGGGCTTCACATAATCTGCCAGCAGCGAGACGTCACCCACGACAGCTGTGATCCGGTCCCATCCTGTTCTCATCAGACGGATGATATTTGCCCACATATCCTTCATGTCATCTTGTCCCTGCGGCTGACTTCCAGTTCATTAGATATAGCGGAATGACGGGCTGGCCAGCGTTCCACCCACCGTAATATTCATTTTAACATTGTTATTGCCGGACATCTCCAGCACACCCTTTAGATTGAGTCTGCTTTCCTCCAAACGGGGCGCGAGCTGAATATCGCCCTGTAAAGAGCATTTCATCCGCGATCCGAAAAATTCAAATTTTTCAACCGTTACAGTGCCGTTTTGCCATTTGGCACTCACCTCACCGAGGTCATACTCAATACGGCTGACCCCCAAAAACGGTTCCGGCAGCGGGTAACTTCCCCCCGTCAGGAAAAGAAGCATTTTCCCGGTGGAAATTCGGTTTGCGGGGTTGTCGAGAACATAAGATGCCGATCCCTTCGCACGGCCTGTCATTCCTCTGATCAGGGGAAAGACAGCCGGGCTGCAGCGCGCTACATCAATATCCTGAAAATGGATTCTTCCCCCGGCAGGCGGATTTATCCGGTCAAACGAAAGGAAGTCCGCACGGCCGTCTAAAATCCCGCCATATGCCCTGCTGTTAAAATAAACGGTTTTGTTTTTCCGGAAAATACTGAACGGATTGAATTGCAGATCCATAAACTCGCCCCGGAATAAAGCGTCGGATGGCGCCTGCGCAAAATGCACCGTAACATCTTTCAGCTTGATGCCCAGAGGTACAGAGGGCTGCAAGGAGCCGACTTCCAAAAGATAACCGGCTGAATTCACAGCGGCCTCCAGTCTTTGCAGAACCAGCTGCGAGGGGAAAAGAAGGTATAAAAACACACCGGTAATGCCGATTGTGTAAATCGTTAGCCAGAGAATCCTGTTGAGGCAATGATAAACTGAGCGTTTATGTAATCCGGATTTTCCTTCATTTTTTCCACTGTGAGTCTTTTGATTCGAATCAGTTCGTCGGGTGATTCGATCTGATAGATAAAATCCGCAAGCTGCTTGATGGTTATTTTTTCAAGTTTCAGATCAGTGAGCGTTTCTTCAAAGGACGCGGACTTGACACCCTGCATGGAGTTCATGTGGGTGATTGATCCCCTGACATTGGCTGAATACGCTTTTTTCTCCAGATAGGAAAACAGCGTAAAATTGGACCGCGGTGAACCAAGCGTATTCTTCATCCGCGATATTTTGGCGTTCTGCACAGCAAGTTCGGCATCAATCTTTACCAGTTCATCAAGTTTTTTTGAATTGCTGGTAATGGATTTTTTCATTTTGGCCCGGGAATCCCATAGCGGGAAGACGGCAAACTTGAGCACCAGGGTAAGAATCACCACGGCGGCACAGGCGGCAATAAGGTACCGCTGCCTGGTGTCCAGTCTTGTCCAGTACTCCCTGATCATAGCAGCTCTATCCTCAAATCAAAACTCACCCTGGCACCTTCCTTATCGAGGCTGGTAGAATTGATGACGACGCTTTTAAAGTACTTCGATTTTGAAAGGTCGTTTTTGACAGACGTCACGTCATCGATTTTTTTCGCCCCTCCTTTGACTAAAACGACATTGTTTTCATAATGAAAATGGTTGATTTGAATATCCAGCGTGGGTGAAATCAGGCTGGACATGTCCTTTAATACTTCCAGAATGCCGACCCCAGAATTGCCGTCGCCCGTCCCGTAAATCTTTTTGTCTTCAGCGAGCTTCGTGTTTAACTGCTGGACCGGATCAACCATCACGGCAGGCGGCGGATAATACTTTTGAAAGATTTGACTGATCCGGCTTTTGAGGGCATCGGCCTGCTTCGCCTGTGCCTGATAATCAAGAACCAGATCAACCGCCACCATAAAAAAAAGAATTCCCAGGACAGCAGCTCCCCATCGCAATTCCTTTTTCAAACCGAAGCCGACGCTTTTTCGCGTGAATTCGCCCTGGATGAAATTAAAGGATTTGCGCGATGCGAAAGCTCTTTTCACGTTGGAAAGAGCGGTATTCATAATGGACGGCTGATAACGATCCTGCAGGTTTTTGTCGATTTCCAACTGTCCATACCCGTTGATATCCAGGACGGTTACAGGCGCGCGAAAATTTTTCTCGAGTTCTTCCATGAGCGGTTCAAATAAAGCCCCGCTTCCCGTGACCATGATCTGGGCCGGGGAACTGTGCAAGGTCTCGTTAAGCAGCATAAATTCAATAGTGCTTTTGAGGGACACGCAAAATTGACGGCAGACAGCTGTTGACTTTGTGATGTTTTTCCCATAGCTGGCATCGATTTTTGCGGATTCAGCCTCCGCGGTACTGCAGGATAAATCCTGTGCCAGGGCGGCTGTAACGGTGTTGCCGCCAAAGGCAAAGGAGCGTATCTGGATCAGGGTGTTTTTTTCATAAAATGCCGCAAATGTGGAGGAAGCGCCGATATCGAGCACAATGCCCACGCCGGTTAAGGCTTTTTGCTCCAGAAACGGCAACACAAGAGTCGATGATGAAATATCGATGGCAATTACATGCCCGAAACGCCCTTCAACCGCCGAAAGGATTTTCCGGATTTTTTCTTTCTCAACGGTGGCCACCAGCAGCCCCTCATCGGGGAGAGGCAGGTAATCGACAACAACCTTCTCGACGGGCAGGGGCAGGAGCGGCTCCAGTTCAAAAGGCAGGGTCTTCTTGATTTTACCGTCGTCGTGAAAAGGCAGGTGGACCTGCCGAAACATGATGTCGGAAGGCGGCAGCGATACAACACAGCGAATCCCCGACGACGCGGCGGGCATGATCATCCCCGCCATTTTCCCCGCCATTTTTTCCAATGCCGCGTCCAGATCAACGCCTTCTTCCAGACGCACCGTTTCGGCGGCAATCACCCGCATGGCCGAACGGCTTCTGGGGATGGCCAGTACAGCTTTGACGGCATCCGTGCCAATATCCAGGCCGAGAATCATTTCCGGCATTAATCCTGCCTCCAGCTCATAATTTTAAAAGGTGAACGCTGAAGAACGCCAATGATGTTCTGTTTCATCTTATCACTCACGCCGGTTGTGTAAATCTTGAAATAATTGCTTTTCGCCACGTCGATCAGTCCCGCTTTAATCGCTGTGCCGCTCATACCGGATACTTTTTTATACCAGTCAACGGAGGACAGGTCATTGTTCTCATTTTTCCGATACTCGTCTATTCGATCAGCTAATTCATCCGTGATCTCCGGAGAAAGGGCTCGCAGAACCATTTTGGGCGCAGTATTGATGCTGATGACTCCTGTACCGTAAATGGTCAAAAACTGGGCCAGAGCGGGTGTTTTTGTTGTTCCGCCAAAAAGTTCACTTGTCATGCCCTTTACCATAAGCAATTCCTCAATGCAATCCAGCGGCGCGTTTTTCGCAGTATAGGGCACAGGTAATGACGAGTAGTAGGAGCTTTCCGCGCCCATACCGGTGATCTCCTCATTGTCATCTATCCAGTCAATGATGGCGTCCACAATTTCCGCCGCTTTTGCTTCATCCAGGTTAAATTCCTTCTGTTTCAAAAGCCTCAGCAGTATCTCTTTGATGTCGTTATTCACGACTAAAAGAACCGTTGCTAAACAATGTATTGGACTGAGCTGACAAAACCTCGGCTTGCGCCCAGTCATCGCGCAGGGTTTCATATTCGCTTTTCGAATCGGTAAGCAGGGCGGCAGCAGCGTAAAAGCCTGATTTGGCGATATAAACAAGCTTAAGACCCTCGCCGGTATTGACGGCGTGATAAATATCGGCTCGCGACGACCGGTTCAACTCCAGAGCGGCGGCCACCAGGATGCTGAGAATCAGAATAACGGTGATCAGCGCAATGCCGGAATGACCGCAAAGGATTCTTTTGAAACGCTTCATTTTCTCACCGGTATGAAGACTTTTGTCGCAAATTTGTAGGGCTTATCGGCGTCCCGGGCATTGGCCAGGATCAGCTCAATTTGAACCACGGCAGGCGGCCTGCCTTTTTGCGACTCCGAAGAAGATTCCGTATCCCAGGAGTCCTGCTCTTCGCCGCTTTCATTGTAAAATTTAAAATTCAGGCCCTGAAGGTTCTGACAGATGATAATCCCTCCTTCGGTTTTCTTATTCAGATCCGGTTTGGCCTGGGCAATATCGGAACGCCAGAGCGAAAAACCACCGGTTTTATCCTCCCGGACAAAATAGCTAATCTCAGCCGGAGAACCGGGAACCTCACCTTCATCGAAAACGAGATGAGCTGCGGACCAGAACGTAATCGCTTCGAAGCTGCGCTTGCCAATGATACCATCTTCCGACTGCAGTACGAAGACATCCTTGGAACGCTGCAGCGAGGTCAAATCTCTGCTCATTCTGTCCAGCGTCACTCGCGCCATCTGATAGACGCGGGATTCGTCGCCCAGTTCCCTGATGTTGGTCAACACCCCGCTGTATGCAGCATAGATGGTCGTCAGGACAATGCCCAGAATCGAGATGGCAATCAAAAGCTCCAGGAGCGTAAAACCATGCGGGCAGGAATGATGTGAGCGCAGCGTATCTGACATGATTCACATCCCGACTGTCCTGTAAAGAACAAGTTGATAGTTTCCACCCGTTGTCAAAACGTTACTGAAGACGTTGACTTCGATTTTCTTGAGCCTGGCAATTTGCGTGTCCGTCACCTGGCTTGTCCAGCTATAAGCGGGATAGTCCGGAGAAAAATCTCCTTTCTGGCTTTTATTGTCAGTGGACTTATCCATTTCAATTTCCGCCATTTTACGCTGAGCCAGAAGTGAAGCCGTGGTAAGAAAACGCGCCTCGCCGGCCATGGAAATGCTCTGCGACTGCATGTAAAAAACCGCCACAAGAGACATTGCCAGGATAGACATGGCAACCATGACCTCCAGGAGCGTAAAACCGCCTTTCTTATAAAGCACTGCCTTCCCCCTTTTTTGCGGTGTCCTTACCAAAACCGTCATCAGGCGAAATCTCAACATAATGATCATATTCTGAAATCTTTTCATCTTTCTGGTTGATGACATCCAGAACGGCCACGCCGGCCGGAAATTTTGTTGCTTTCTTTTTGAGTTCATCCTTCTTTTCCGGGGTCATATCGGACGTGATCACATAGTAACTTGCCTTGGGGATATCCAGCATCAGGACATAATCCAGCTGATCACGGACCGCTTCCACGCGTAACCGCCGTTCCAGGCCGATGATCTGGCGCGATACTTTTTTGAGATTGTTGACCGTCAGCATATCGCGTGTCGTGGGCACCGCGAGGGCCAGAATCACACCGATAAGTCCGATCACCACGAGCAGCTCAATAAGTGTAAAACCCTGCTTATTCAATTTCCCAGTTATTGATGTCCTTATCAAAGTCCTCTCCACCCGGTTCCCCGTCAGCACCGTAACTGGTAATATCAAAGTCCCCGTGGCTTCCGGGACATACATAAACAAATTCATTTTTCCAGGGATCTTTGGGAACCTTCCCTTTTTCCAGGTAGCCTCCCTTGCGCCAGTTTTTCGGCAGATTGCCCGAGGTGGGAGCTTCAACCAGGGCTTTGAGTCCCTGTTCGGTTGTCGGATAACTGCCATTATCCAGTTTGTACATTTTCAGCGCGGTTTCAAGGCCAACGATCTGCATTTTTGCCGTCTGCTGCTTGGCCTTGTCTGATTCACCCATGAAACGAGGAAGAATAATACCGGCCAGCAGCCCTAAAATGACAATGACCACCATCAGCTCTATGAGCGTAAAACCGGCTTCTCTGTCGTTGTCTTCTCTGTGCTTTTTCATAATCAACCCCTTTTTAACAACCAAATTTTCAAGGCTTTTACAAAGCCGTCACCTGACCAGTTGGTTCATTTCAAATATCGGCAGCAGAATCGAAAAAACGATGAAGCCGACAATTAAGCCCATCAGCAGAATCATTATCGGTTCCAGAAGCGATGTCATGACCATGACATCCGATTGGGCTTCCGTTTCATAAGCGATGGCAATACGATTCAGCATTTTTTCCAGAGACCCGGTCTGTTCTCCGATGGCGATCATTTCCGTGACCATCGGCGGGAAAAGACCGCTTGCCGCCAGCGGAACGGCCAACGCGCGACGGCGATTTTCATATTCAACGAACCCCAGACAGGCGCTTTCAGGCGAAATGAATCCCATAAACGTCGCCCGGCCTGAGTCCCTGTCGTTAAATATTTAAAAGCGGCAATCCCCGCAAAGATGATCAGTAAAATCAGCCACCAGAAAGATTTCAGAAAATTACTGATGGCAATCAGGATCACGGTAATCATCGGGAGCGTCTGCTTCATATCGGCAAATATTCCCGTAATCTTCGGAACGACAAACGTCATAAGAAGAAGAATGACCAGCGAACCGACCAGGAGCATGATCAGCGGGTAGGCCAGAGCAGAGCGGATTTTACTGACCAGCTCCTGCTGACTCTCGCTGAAATCGGCCAGACGCTCCAAAACCAGGTTGATCGTGCCGGAGGCTTCACCGGCCTTAACCATATTGATGTAAAAAGGCGGAAAAACGCGCGGATAATTTTCCATACTGGCAGTCAGGCTTTTGCCTTCATTGAGATCGGCCCGGATCTGGGCCAGTATCTTCTGCAGCAGCGGATTTTTGGTTTGTGCCAGCAGAACCGTGAAGGAAGGCACCAGCGGAATCCCGGCGCCCAGAAGCGTGGAGAGTTGACGGGTAAAAATCGAAACCTCTTTGGCTGAAATCTTTTGCAGAAAACCGATTTCCAGCGCACTGGAGAGTGCGGAACTTTCTTTCTCTTTAGCCTGGCGGATCTCTACGGGATAAATTCCTCCCTCCCGAAGCGCCTGCCGGGCGGCCGCAACACCGGGAGCGTCCACGAAGCCCTTGCGTTCGCGTCCCCTGCTGTCCAATGCCACATATTCAAAGACACTCATGTGAACATGCCCCACACTGAAAATTCATGATTTAACTAATAAAATTATCCTTAACACAATTTGAGCGATGATTCAAATAGTTCTGCCGCACGGATGGGGGGATTCTCCATAGAATAAAGCCGGCAGCAAAGGGCCTGCCGGTTTTCGCCGCCAGACTTCTATTTCATTTTACGGATGCGCACTTCGATGCCCTTCTCAGCTTTAAGCAGGTCGGCAAGTCTCGCCGTATCCGTTTCTCCCTGGTGATAGGGATACAGGATTTTCGGCCGAAAAGCCCTAACCGCGTCGGCAACCATTTCGGGCGTCATGGTATAGGGAAGATTCATCGGTAAAAACGCGATGTCAATGTCTTTGAGTTCCTTCATTTCCGGAATATTTTCCGTATCCCCTGCAAAATACACTCGCTTGTCGCCGAATGTGACCACATAGCCGTTTCCAATGCCTTTGGGATGAAAAGGCATTCCCGGAGCTCTCATGTGTTTGATGTTGTATGCCGCAACGGCCTCAATTTTCAAACCGTCCACCGTCCGGGTCTCGCCGTTTTTCATGACAACAATTCCATGAAGCTGTTTTTCCACCCCGGGTGTACCGACAACTTTCGCAGCGGCAGTTTTAATGCAGTGCACGGCATTTACGTCCAGATGGTCATCATGATCGTGGGTAATCAGAATCATATCCGCCCCGGGCAGCATCTTGTAATCCGCCTCACACGAAACAGGATCCACATGAATGATTTTATCGTTCCAGGACAGCATCAATGAGGCATGCCCCAGAAAACTGATGACCAGGTCCCCTTGTGATGTTTTAATAATATCGGATTCCATTTCCCCTCCTTTGCGATAAATGTCATCACCTGACAACAAGAACCATGAGCCGTTTGACCATCAACTGTCATTTCGGGCAAGAAACGGTGTTCATATAACGGGTACTCAGTTCATCCACCGATTCCAGACCGAGGCATTTCAGATATGACTTGACAAATCCCTTGAGAAAAACGGCCGGCGGCATCTGCTCGGCCTGACCTTCTTCAATACTGCGGATATGATTTACCCGTATTTTCGTTTCTTCGGCTATTTGTTCGATGGTCAGACCCAGTTCGGTGCGGATCTGTTTCAAATCCTCACCGGATAGCTCACTTCGAGCCAGGATATCAGTGATAATCTGGCTTTGACTGATCTTGTTTTTCAACGCGTCGCTGCTGATAAAAACCGTTCTGACGGCGGGACCGTGGCTGATATTAAAAACACTCACCGGCTTCTTTACATCCGGTGCGGATTCCTCCCTCGCTTCAATCTCTCCGGAGCGAATCAGATCGTCATCATAGTCTCTTCTTGACTGGTCGTTGATCAGGGTCTGGTACGCTTTTTCGACAAGAGACAGAATCGCCCTCCTCTCTCCATCCGAAAAGAAGGAATAACTCACCAGAG
>PHBN01000287.1 GCA_002840635.1 Deltaproteobacteria bacterium HGW-Deltaproteobacteria-1 | reverse complement strand
GTTCAACCATCTCGCGTGTCCGATAGATTCCATAGACTGCAATGTTCTTAGCCATAATGTTACCTCCATATTTATTGATCTGTTGTTTTGAGAGCGATGATAATGTCACCGTCTTCTGCTTGTTTTCGGTTAATCTTGTGATCTTCATCCCATGCGCGGGGTTCCTGTTTTACGATAAACATTGAGCATGGCATGGTCCTGATGATTTCATCATTACTTTCCCCGATCAGCAGGCTTTCCATGCGGCTTTCTTTCTGGCTGCGCAGGATAAGCAAATCAATGTTTTCTTCTTCAATAAGTTTCAGGACGATTTCAGAAGGTATGCCTTCCATGACAAATTCTTTTATGATCCTGTCCTCTCTATTTTCAATGTCTATAATACTATGCAGGCCCTCTTTGTTCTTTATATGTACTCCTTGGCCGGATATCTGTAGCGCTTTGAATTGAACTGTTTCGCGTTTACGGGTTCATCCTCATAGAATCGTCTTTGACGTGAGTCACAGGAATCCCAGAGTTGCTCCACCGATTTGTCAAATTCAATCATTTCGATCTCCTTAGTGGTAATTTCTGTTTGATCCATTTTCCTCTCTCCTTAAGAAAGTAATTATTTCTTTGATTACGTTACTTGGCAATGTAGTAGTAACGATTCAAATCGAACAATCCTGAGGTTACGGGTTCATCCTCGTAGAGTCGCTTTTGAAACCAGTCATAAACATCCCAGAGCCGGTCTTCCGCCCGGTTGACGCCATACTTGGCCAGTCGCTCATAATCTCTCGGGCTTTTTTTAAAATGGGACAGGATATCAAGAAAGTCGGGCAGGTCCTCTTCGCGGACATCAAAAAAATAGTTGGGATAAGAGCCGATGAGTCCGCTGATAAAATCCGCACTGTCCTTTGCTACATCGAGCTGCGCCTTTTCACCGAACAAATGGGTGACATTGCTGTGCCATTGATTGATCACAATGGAGATTGCGAGATCTTTTCCATTTTTCAGGCGGATCCTCATGTAGGCGACTTGGATATTGTGATCTTTCATCAATGTGAAAAACGGCATACCAGGTTTAGATATGGTTCGAAAAGCCTTGAGGTAGTCATTCTTTGTTTTGTTTTTATCCGGCAACTTCTGATAGGCAACGTCTCCCCGTTCGTAGTTCACGGCATCAAACGTTATGTTTGTTGCAGGAGAAATGTATTTGTTCACCACATATTCGATGAACTCACGGTTTGGATCATCCGTCATAAAGGAAATTTTCGCAGGCAGGGCAGAGGAATAATAATTAATATCTTTGAGATCAATCCCCTGATACCAGGACTGCATGACCTCCTGTCGCCTGGACGGAGGCAGATAATCCAGGAAGTAGCTCTCGCCTTCAACACGCAGATGATCCATGTAGAGCCTGAGTGCCAGTTGATGGCCCATTGTTCCATACACATCAAATCCGGCAACCAGTGCATAATAGATGCGTTCCATCAGAGGATAGTCCACCACCCACATCGTTTTCGGCAGATTTCCCAGCACTCCTTTGTACACGGAGGCGCTGTCAAAATGGCGATAGACGGTAAGCAACGGCGCATCCGTGGCCTTGTTTCCCTTCCAGAGGGATTCGTAGCCGAGACCGTCGTAATGATGCGACGTGTAATAATCCTGCCGGGCTTTATAAAACGCCACGGCGGCCTTTTTATATTCATCATTCATCGCGTTAAAAACACGCATGTCGCTGCCGATTTCAATCGGCATGCGCAGTTTATCACTGTGCAGTTTGAGAAAGGCCGGATAGGATATGCTCAGGTCGTATTCGGGATCCAGAAACATGACCCAGAAATGATCATTGATCACGTTGAGGGCAATTTGACCTTTACAGACCGGGCCATGGATGAAGGTCATAATAATATAATGCGAGTTGTCCAAAAGGAACTGGTAGCGCGAGCGCGGGGGAATCTGTTCAAATGCGACAAACGGATTGGCGCTCATGGTCTTTTCATACCCGACCGTATGCGGACGCTGTAGCCATTGGGGCTGGATAAACAGTTCCTTGATGCGCTGAAGTTTGGCGTCATCAAGGTTAAATACCATATGGGTCTTATGGACGATGGTGGAATGGATTTTCCGGAAACGATAGTAGATTGTTGCCGCACCGGGGTCATCGTAGGGGCGTATGGTGGCGATCAGATCAGCCGGCTCGCCGGGCGGGGTCTTTGAGCAGCGGAAGAGTTCATAGTATTCGTTTGTCGGCGTACCGAATTTAATATGGGCCAGGAACAGATGCTCGAATAGATAGCGCGCGGTCATGGCGTGCTTGGGGTCATCCTGGTTCAGGAATGTTTCCCATTGTTTTATGGCCTGCGCATCGCTTTCTTTCGGTGTGATCAGCACCGCCTGCTGTCCGGCATCAGGCCCTTTCGCGCCTTGTGTAAGCCAGCCTGCGATGATATCGAATTCTTCGGGCTTGAGCGCGGGAAATCCGAAGGGCATACCGTTGTTTGGGTGTTTTTCCAGATACCCTCCAAGTTCTTCGGAGTTTTGGGAACAGGTCAGATCGTCAGCTTCAGAGCGGTATTCTCCGATGCTTTTCGGGTTTTTTATCTTATGGGAAAGCATCTCGATCATGATGGAATCATTCAACTCACCGGACGACTTGCTGTCGGTCACGCTGAAAAATTCTTTCTGACGCCACTCTTGGGTCGATTGCGCATCCGTGAAGAGACGTGTGGGGTCCATGGATCTAAGGCGTGAGCCATTGTAAACAGCCTTTTTTGTCGCGCCGCGGTCGGTGCCCTCAAAAGAGTCCATCTTGAGCTGGCAGGGCGAATTATAACAGGAATGGCATACCGCACAACGCTTGTCTAAGATTGGTTTTACCTCTGTCATGTAATCAATATGTCTTGTTGGTTTCTGGAAAAACACCGGAAAAGGCGCTTTGGCGGCACAGGCGACAATGAAGACGAGCATAACCAAAACACCTGCTATCTTATCCCTCATGAAGACTTCTCCTTAAATGCGCAAATCGTGGGTCTGTGACCCTTTTGCAGCGAACGCGAGTGTGGATTACGAAATACGACCTGCGACTTCTGCAAAGCTCCCACTCCACGAATCCGCATTACTACCGGCTGCCCGGATCAACTCAGGTTGTATCCGGAGCAGCAGGCATGAAACAGTCCCATCAGGGGCGAATAAAAATGGGCGGAAAAAAGATACCAATGCCCGGGGGCGGCGGCGGCGCATAGACAACCGGCGGCGGTGGATAATAATAATCAGGTTCCCGCTGGCCATAGTAACCATAATCCCGGTAAACAGGTCTCGCTTGCTTA
>PHBN01000286.1 GCA_002840635.1 Deltaproteobacteria bacterium HGW-Deltaproteobacteria-1 | reverse complement strand
AGCACCCTGATCCAGCAGGCCGAGCATGGTTTTGGGATGGATGGCCGCCACAACCGCATCGGCGAAAAGCTCCCCGCCTGCCTCCAGGCTGATCCCCGTTACTTTACGGGAAGACAGGTTGATTTTCCGCACGGCCGAATTCAGGATCAACTCCCCGCCCAGCGCGGTGAAACGCTGAGCAAAAGCATCGGCCATTCTGCCGCCTCCGTCTTTCAAACGCCACGACGAAAATAAATACCCGGCAGCCACCATGTGATGAAAGATCACCGGACAATCGTCAAGCTCAACACCAATGAGCTGGCACGGCACCGCTAGCAGGGCGCGCAATCGGGCAGAGACCTGAAGGTCATCCAGCAGTTCCACCATCGGCCTTAGAAAATCTATATTTTGAAAGGGATCGCTCTGGCTGAGGAAGAAGGATGAGTCCATCATCCTTCCGGAAATCTCCCGCAGACTTTTCATCAGAATATCCAGGGCTGCGCCTTCCGCCGGACAGGCCTGCCTCAGATTTCTTTCGTACGCGTCCATGCCGACAGGCAGGTCGAAACTAAAATCATCAAACAGGTATCGGTCGACCACACCGGCAGATCCCATGGGATAAAAAAGATCCTCCACGGAAATGCCCAGGACGCGAAACATCTTTCCCAGAGGTTCGGAAGGACCCAGCGCTCCGACATAATGCACACCCACAGGACAATCCACACCCCTGCGCAAATATGAGCGCATCAGGCCTCCCGGTTTACGATTTTTTTCCACAATCGTGACACGGTAGCCCAAAAGCGAGAGCAGAATTCCCGTGGAAAGACCGCCAATGCCCGCTCCGATAATGACAATATCCTTCCCCGTAACCGGGTCTTTCATGGGCTGAGTCCTTTTTTTACTTCTGCGTCGCTGGTATGTCCTTGACCACTTCGGATTCGATCAGGGTCATCATCAGGCTGTAGCCCATCAATCCCGCGGACTGAAGTTCAATGGTTTTATAAGCATCCGGGGAATTGCCGTTCAGATTCACGGTGCGTTCCAGGGCGCCGCATTCCGAGTAGCGCCGGATCTGAGTGCGTCCGTCATGACCCGCCACCACATCGATCCATCCGTCCTGGTCTTTACGCCGACGGCAGACAACCTCTCCCCCGGCAAAAACACCTTTCCCGGCAAGTACGCCCGCAGGTTCAAGAAAGATCAGTTCCATGTCATCCATCATGTTGCGCGCAAAATCCGGCGCATCGAAAGGAGGCAGCGCCCGGATGACGTTTACGCCTTCATTTCCTGAAACAGCTTCAAAAACCACCATGCCCTCCGTGCTCATGATGGCGCAGGAAAATGTCCGTCTGGCGGGGTCCGCAACCGTCACGCCGATCATGACGGTCTTGGTCTTTCCGGCTGTTTGCACATCAATCGCATGGATGAAACGGGTTTTTTCCGTAAGAAACGGGGACGGGCAGGTGATGGGCTTCTTTGTCTGATCTGCCGACGGTTCCTGAATTGCCGGCAGCGCCGCACAGGACGAAAGCAGAAAAGCGCTTATCAGAAAAGAGAGGCTTTTCATTGAACAACCTGAAAGACAGAGGGATCAATACTTTTGTTGATGACAACGTTGAGAAAATCGATCCGGGTTTCAGCGGTGGCGCTCTCCACAATCCTCACCGATTTGACGGACGCGTCTTTTCGGAAAACCGTGATCTCAATTTTTTCGATCATGCCGGTCATGCTTTTACCTTTTGGTTTCAAAGTAATCAGCATATCGGTTCCTTCCCGGATTGCCGCGGTAAAAGCCGGGTTGGCATCAAACCTGCCGTTCATCCAGCCCGCAACATCGCCAAGAACAATCTGCATCGCCTGCGCCCCTCCGGTTTTATCTTCAACCATTTTGCCGCCGGAGGCAATATAGCGTTTCGTACTACCCTTGCCGGAAATAACCACACTCTTTAAGGGCCTGCTGTATTCCCAGCGGATGGAATCCGGAGCAGCGTAATAAAACTTCCCTTCTGAGACCAGCGGCTTGGACAGAATCTTCATGGACTTCTTTTGCACAAAATCGGCCGTTATGGTCGAAATGCGGGCCGAATCCTTGCGTAGTCTGGCAAAATCATCTGCCTGGACGCTCACGGCCGGAAGAATAAGCAAAACAAACAAAACCATAGATACTTTTTTCATATAGGGAAACCGTTTCATTGTCAGAACATCCCTCCGTTAATGCCAATCACCTGTCCCGTGATATAGGACGCGTCGTCGGAGCATAAAAAGCGGATCACACCGTGCTGAGCATGTCCGTGTCAATAGGTCCCGGTGCAACCACATTGACCCGAATGCCGAAACGCGCCACTTCCTTGCACATCGAGCGCGTGGCGGCAATGATGCCGGCCTTTGCCGCGGCGTAGTTGGCCTGGCCCCGGTTGGGCAACATGGCCGATATGGAAGAGACGGATACAATCGAGCCCCGTTTTTTCCTGACCATTTCGCGCAGGACCGGTTTAGTCACATTATAGAATCCATTGAGAATCGTATCGATAACCTTGTGCCACTCTTCTTCACCCATCATCAGAAAAAGGCCGTCGGCAGTGACGCCGGCATTATTGACCAGAACATCAATTCTCTTATGCTCCCCGACGATCCTTGCCAGGGCTTCTTTCACCTCGTCCGCATTGGCGACATCAAATTTCTGCACTTCGCCTTGGGCGCCTGCGGCCTGAACCTGCGCCAGCGTTTCAGCTGCCGCCGCCTCACTGGAGTTATAATTGATCACCACATAGTAACCGGTCTTTGCCAGTTCGACAGCCGTTGCACGCCCGATCCCCCTGCTGGCCCCTGTCACAATTGCTATTTTTCTTTCTTCCATTATTGAATCAAGCTCCTTGTGTGTGAATTTTATGCTTCATCGTTTAACCGCACGGCCTGAAGAACTGCCGTCAGCAGCAGATCTTCTCCTGCTTTTACCACACCCTCGATCACAGCGTAACTCTCAAACGCATTCAGATTTTTAACCAATACAGTGATCCGGGTGTCCAGGGCAACTTTGTCTGTGTTGAATTCAGCGGACTTGATGCCGACCAGCCATCCCTTGATGGGATCCTTGCCGCTTACTTTCCGTTTATAACCTTCCACCGATGCCGATGTCTGGGCAATAGCTTCAATTAAAACAATTGAATTGACCGCCTGACCGTCACAGAGAGGCCAATCCTGATTGACAACGGCTGTGGAACTGCCGCCATCGTCTGTTATCTCGATAATTTCTGTGATCACTTTAATCGGTTCACGATGCGGAATCAATGATTCGATATCGATAATCATTATCTGCCTCTTTTTTATTTAAATTAATGAGAAAACAGCGCAGAAGTCAACAAAAAACATCCTGAATCATCCGGCGTCAGACAGCCGGTCATTCTGGGTTCGATTTTGTTAAAAAAAACCTGTATTGCTTTTTCCCCCTGTTTCTTATAGATAAACAAAAAAATAATTATTAATCATTAATTATAATCAATATGACCATAGAAACAAAAGACCCTTTTCTCGGCGCCTATAAAAATATCCTGGCCCCTTCAAAGACGCTGTGCCAGAAAGAGTTTACATACGGCGGATATGCCTACGGTGAGATTTTTGAACTGGCCGCCGGCCTGAAAAAAACCTTAACAAGGCGCGGCACGGAAAAGTCTGTCTGCCTGTGCACGGAAAACAAGGCGGTGATTGCCGCCTCCGTTCTGGCTTCGCTTTCCGGCGCCTGCAAGTTAATTCTGCCTCATTCTCTTTCTCCGCATGCCCTGACGGAGATGTACGACGCAGTCGGTTTTGAT
>PHBN01000285.1 GCA_002840635.1 Deltaproteobacteria bacterium HGW-Deltaproteobacteria-1 | reverse complement strand
AGAAAATGAATATCATCAATCAGCAATGATCCGATATTCCGATATTTTTCCCGAAATTTCGACATTCGGTCGTAACGGATGGAATTGATCATTTCATTCATGAAGGCTTCCGCCGACACATACATGACATTCAAATCGGGATGAGAGGATGTTGTCATCAGACCAATCGCATTGAGCAGATGTGTTTTTCCCAGCCCTGAACCGCCGTAAATAAACAGTGGATTATAGTTTTTTGCCGGCTGTTTGGCCACGGCAATAGATGCAGCATGAGCAAACTGGTTGGACGGACCAACAACGAAACGGTCAAATGTATAATTGCCGTTCAAAAAAGAAATATTCTTATTACGACTGGAGTGACTGTTTCCAGCCTGATTACGTTCCTGTTCAAACGGCAATACCGCTGCTTCCGGCTTTTTTTCCTTATCCCTGCTTAAAATAAAATCAATATCAACACTGATGCCGATTACACTGTGCAGGGTGTTTTTAATCATGGATAAGTAATTATCCATCAGCCAGTCCTTAAAGAATTTATTCGGAACAGCCAGCTGTATACACTTATCTTCCATTGCAACGATTTTGATAGGTTTTATCCAGGTGTCAAAGTTCTGTTTTGTAACTTTATCCTGAATGATTTTAGTAGCTTTATCCCAAACTGATTCCATCTTCAACCTTTAGTAAACAGCCTATCCACACCTGTTGATAGGCTGTTATTGTCCCTATTACAGTTCATCCAGCAGATAGCGTGCCAGACGGTTTAATTCATCCATGGATTTGTAGGTGATTTCAATCGCACCTTTATTGGCCGACCCTTTGATTTGCACCCTTGCCATGCATTTGACGGTCAGGGACCTTTCAAGATCCGACATGTAACGATCTTTGACAATGGCCTTTTTTTCGCCGGGTTTTTGCTTTAACCGGGTAATCAATTTTTCTGTTTCCCGGACGTTAAGATCTCGTTTTAAAATAAGGTCCAGCAGAGTCAACTGCTCTTCCATTGAGGAAAGCGCCAAAAGACAGCGTGCATGACCCGACGTGATTTTTTTTTCCACCAGCGCGGTCTTGGCCTTAGCCGGCAGCTTTAAAAGCCGGACCGTATTGGCAATCGTCGAACGATCTTTACCGACCTGCGCAGATATCGACTCCTGTGAGAGGTTGAATTTTTCCATCAGCGTGAGATAGGCATCGGCTTCTTCCAGGGGATTGAGCTCTTCGCGCAGCAAATTTTCAATCAGAGATAATTCAGCCACTTCCAGATCCGAGGCTTTCCGCACGACAATCGGAACGTCATTTAAACCAGCCATTTGGGCTGCCCGCCACCGCCGCTCGCCGGCAATGATTTCATAACCCTGTTCGGTTTTGCGGACAATGATCGGCTGAATGATGCCGGTTTGCTTTATGGAAGCGACCAGTCTCTTCTGGTCTTCATCGTTGAACGTTTTCCGGGGTTGATACCGGTTCGGGCGCAGTTCCTCAATGCCGCAAGTGCTGGTTGGTACACTTTTGCCGTTGCCTTTATCGAGTAAATCGGGGAAAATAGCACCCAGCCCCTTGCCCAGCGCGTCTTTTTTTTGCGCCATTTACATTCCCCTCCGAAGAATTTCTTCCGCCAGAGCCATATACGCAAATGCTCCCCGCGATTTGACGTCATACAGGATAATCGGCAATCCATGACTCGGACTTTCGGAAAGCCTGACGTTTCGCGGGATAATGGTTTTTAAAACCTTATTGCCCAGATGTTTGCGCACATCCTCCGCCACACGATGTGCCAGCGAATTTCGAGCATCAAACATGGTCAGCAAAATTCCATCCAGAGACAAATCGGGATTTAAATTCGCTTTTACCAGCTTGACTGTATTGAGCAGGTAGCTCAGACCCTCCAACGCATAGTACTCGCACTGCAGCGGAACAATCAAAGCGTGAGCGGCAACGAGAGCATTGACCGTCATGAAACCCAGTGACGGCGGACAGTCAATAATAATAAAATCATAGGATCCGTTCATGCATTGCAGTAGCTTGCGCAGCCGCACTTCACGATCTTCCAGATGAACAAATTCAACTTCCATCCCAATCAAATCCTGATTGGACGGTACCATATGAAGATTGGGCAGAGCAGTTTCGACAATCACGGAATCCAGTGTCACCTGTCCGATCATGGCGTGGTAAAAATTAGACTGTCCATGAAGGATTCTGTCGATGCCCAGCCCGCTGGTGGCATTGCCCTGCGAGTCGGCATCGATGAGCAGAGTTTTCTTCCCTGCTGCAGCGAGTGAT
>PHBN01000284.1 GCA_002840635.1 Deltaproteobacteria bacterium HGW-Deltaproteobacteria-1 | reverse complement strand
GGTTCTGGTCAACGCGTCCACACGCTTCAGTGACGGGTTTGAACTGGGCCTGGGAGCCGAAATAGGCATTTCAACCACCAAGCTGCATGCGTTCGGGCCAATGGGACTGGAAGAACTTACCACGTCCAAGTTTATCATTTACGGCGACGGACAGGTCCGCAAATGAAATGGGGGCTCTTCGGCGGCACATTTGATCCGATTCACTTCGGCCATCTGCGTGCCGCCCAGGAACTGATCGAACGGCTCAGCCTGGACCGCGTCGTTTTTATTCCAGCGTTTTTGCCCCCGCATAAGACGGACCGCGTGATCAGTTCTTTTGAACATCGTTTGCAGATGGTCAGACTGGCTGTTTCAGACAATGAGCGATTTGCTTTTTCGGATGTGGAGAATCAGCGGCCCGGGAAATCCTATTCCATTGATACCGTCCGGTATTTTTTAAATTCCCATGATGAAAATTTAGAATTGTATTTTATTACGGGGCAGGATGCATTTGACGCAATCACCACTTGGCATCAATGGGGCGAACTTCTGTCGCTTTGTCATTTCGTCGTGATGACACGGCCGGGTTATGAAAACAGGGGCCTGGCGCATATCCTGCCTGAGGACATTGCTGCGAGCTATATTTACAATGATTTAAACGACTGTTTTCTAGGGCCGCAGGAAAGCAGGATTTATTTTCGCAAAACGACATTTCTGGACATCTCTTCATCCGCGATCCGGCAAAACATTCAACAGGGGTTGTCCATTCAATACTTGGTCCCGGACCAGGTTATCCGCTTCATAAATGAAAAGAAACTGTACCGCTGACGGGGGAGCGAGAGAGTGCGGGAGTTACAGCTGCAGCAATCCCTTCTGGCCTTGTTCCTGATAAATGCGGCTGCACACGTCAACAACATCCGCATCGTAAAGAATGCCGCGGTTTTTGGTAATTTCCGCCATGGCGGATTCGATGCCGAGCGTGGGGCGGTACGGCCGATGTGAGGACATGGCTTCAAGTACATCGGCAACTCCAATGATCCGGGCTTCCAGCAGGATTTCCTCTCCTTTTGTTCAGACGCCCCGGTTTGGTCAGGATTTCAGACGGAACGGCAATTTTACCGATATCATGAAGCGATCCGGCAATCCGAATCGCTTCGATCTGTACGTTTGGCAGAGACATGCTTCTTGCGATGGTGCAGGCGATTTTGGCGACCTGCTGCTCGTGTCCCGCCGTATAGGGATCGCGGCTTTCCACGATTTTGGACATGGCCAGTTCCGCGCCTTCCAGAATCAACTGGATTCTTTCGTAACTGGTTTTAAGCTCCCGGGCGCTCTGTTCCAGATTAAGGGTTTTCAACCTGACTTTTTCTTCCAGATTTTTGTTGAGCTCCAGCAGGGCCGCATTTTGTTTTTTGACCAGTTCATTCAACTGCTGGTTTTCGATCAGCAGCTCCGCCCTGGACAGGATCTGGTTGATTGAATAAATCAACTCGTCCCTGCGCCAGGGTTTAGTGATATAAAGATGAATCCCTCCGCTGTTTACCGCCTCGATAATCGCTTCCATGTCGGTATAACCGGTTAAAAGGACACGCATGGCATTGGGACAGATTTTCCGGGCTTGTGCGAAAAACTGCACTCCAAGCATGCCCGGCATGATCTGATCGGATATGATCAGGGAAAAGTTCGGCGATTCTTTCAGGATTTTAAGGCCCTCTTCGGCGGACCCTGCCGTGTGCAGATCATACCCCTGATCTGCGAGGGTCATTCTCATGATGTCAAGAATGGCTTCCTCATCATCGATGACGAGGATCGAATGCTTGTACTTTAATGGAGTTAACGGCAACGAATTCATACACGTAAGGTCACATATCGGATAATAGGTTTATGGGTCTCAGCCTGTCCGGTTTTATTCATCGGACCACGATTAAAGAATAACAGAATAAACAAAAGAAAAAAAGCAGAAAAACATGATTATTCAATCTTCAAATCAGGCAACGCCGGTTTTTTGATCGTTCAGGATTTTTCTTAAAAACTGACCGGTTGCCGATTTCTCATTTCGGGCAATTTCTTCCACGGTGCCTGATGCGATAATCCGCCCTCCGCCGGGACCGCCTTCAGGGCCCAGATCAATGATATGGTCCGCTGATTTGATGATATCCAGGTTATGTTCGATGACAACCATGGTGTTGCCCATGTCCACGAGGCGCATCAGCACATCAAGCAGTTTTCGGATATCTGCGAAGTGCAGTCCGATGGTCGGCTCATCCAGAATATAAAGCGTGTTGCTGTTGACCCGCTTGCCCAGTTCACGCGCCAGTTTGATGCGCTGCGCTTCACCGCCGGAGAGGGTTGTGGCCGACTGTCCCAGCCGGACATACCCCAGACCCACGTCCACGAGGAGCTGCAGATGCGATTTCAGCGAAGGAATGTTGGAAAAAAAGTCCAAAGCCTGATCGACGGTCATGTCGAGCACTTCGGCAATATTGCGGTCTTTGTACCTGATATCCAGCGTGTCCGTATTGAAGCGTTTGCCGTGGCAGGCTTCGCAGGTGACATAGACGTCCGGCAGAAAATGCATTTCGATTTTAATCAATCCATTGCCCTCGCAGGCTTCACATCGTCCCCCTTTAACATTGAAACTGAAGCGTCCCGGTTTATAGCCGCGCATACGGGCTTCCGGAAGCCCCGTAAAAAGATCACGGATAAAAGAAAAGATTCCGGTGTATGTGACGGGATTGGAGCGGGGCGTTCTGCCGATCGGCTGCTGGTTAATCATGATGACCCGTTCAATGTCCCCCATATCCTTGACCCGCTTGATCTTTCCCATCGAGCCGCTGTGCTGGTTTAATCTTCTCGCCATTACTTTGTAGAGTGTCTCAATCACCATCGTGCTTTTTCCGGACCCGGACACACCGGTTACCGCAGTCAGCAGACCGCAGGGGATCTTGATGTCGATGTCTTGAAGGTTGTTTTGCGATGCGCCTTCCAGGACGATCTGGCGTCCTTTGCCGGATCGTCTTTCGGCGGGACAGGCGATAAATTCTTTTCCGGATAAGAATTTGCCGGTCAGCGATGTCTCGCTTTGCAGTATTTCGGCGGGTGTTCCCTGAAAAATGATTTCACCGCCCTGGGTGCCGGCGCCCGGCCCCATGTCGATAATATTATCGCAGGACATCATCATATCCGCATCATGTTCCACCACCAGGATGGTATTTCCCATGTCGCGCAGTCTTTTGAGCGTGTCGATCAGCCGCAGGTTATCTTTCTGATGAAGCCCGACGGTCGGTTCGTCCAGCACGTACAAAACCCCCATCAGACCGGAGCCGATTTGCGTGGCCAGA
>PHBN01000016.1 GCA_002840635.1 Deltaproteobacteria bacterium HGW-Deltaproteobacteria-1 | reverse complement strand
CAACGATAAGAAAATCAGCCTCAAGACCGACTATGTCTCTCTGCTTCAAAACGAGAATTTCAATGTGTTCTATAATGCCCCCTGCCTGATTTATATCACAGGGGCAAAGTCGGTTGGTTCTCTGGACGTGGACGTGGCACTTGCGGCAAGCTACATCATGTTTTCGGCGGCGTCCCGCGGAATGGGCACCTGCTGGGTGGCGCTGGGTGCAAATATTCGCGATCCCCAATTAAGGGCTGAGCTGGGGCTTCCCGACAATTACCGGATTGTGGCGCCGATTATCCTGGGCTATCCCAAGGCGATTCCCGCTCCGTCTGAACGGCACGCGCCGGAAATTATCCGCGTGATCACGGAAGCGCGCTAACGGGAACCTGCTTAAAGATTTTCAGCAAGATTTTTCAATCCGGCAGTTGCATCTTTTGTCCAGTGCAGCCGGATAATCCTTCGGCCCTTATCCATCAACGCAAGCCTGTCCGCTTCCCCCTGCGCGGCCTTGAGCTGGCCAAATGTCAGTGAGGAACCGCGCTGGCAAAGAGCATCAGGGATCTCAACGTCGAGTTTGTTTGCGCCGGTCAGTTGAATAAACATGCCGCGGCCGGCATCGCCCTTGTGCAGCTGGCCGGTCGAGTGCAGATAGCGCGGTCCGTAGCCGACCGTTACAGCCATCCCGTATTTACGTGAAATTGCCACCCGCAACGCGTCCAGCGCTGTATTGATTTCCGGCGAAGGGCTCAAATAAACCTGCAGCCCCACATATGCATTTTGCGGCGATGACGAAAGAAAATTTATCACAGCGGTGGAGACGTTTGATCCGGCAATTTCCCCGTAAATCTCACAGGCGCCTTCGGTCAGAGACGGCTGCGCTTCCGGCCACGTTTGATCGCTTTTGTATTGCGCAATCATGCGTTTGGTGTGCTTTTTGGTCGCCTCCACATCCGGCTGATCAAACGGGTTGATGCCCATGATGTGAGCGGCGACCGCCGTTGCCATTTCCCACAGAAACATCTGGCCGCCCAGATCATAAAACCCGTTAATCCGAATTTTCAAAACGGGATGTCCGGCGCTTGCCAGCCGGGTTATTCTGGAACTCCATTCGTCCTCATTATGATCAAAAATGACAAAGACGCGGTCTTTCCCGTAGGCGCTGACGTCCATCTGCGCTTCTTTCAAAACCGGAAGAATTCCCTTGCCCTCTTTGCCGGTACTTTCTGCGATCAGCTGTTCCAACCAGTCACCAAATGATTTCCAGGAAGGGGGAAGCATCAGGGTGAGCTTGTCGCGGCCATACTGCGCCAGCGTTCCCAGGGCGGCACCTAAAAAACAGCCTGAAGAGTCGCCTTTGCCGGAAAAGAAATCCGCTTTTTCCTGACCTGCCACGGCCGCGGCATTTTGTAGAAGTTTTTCGATCTGAACACCGATCAACGCCGCGGGAATTATACCCGCCAGGGAAAGCGCCGAATAACGGCCGCCGATATTGGGATTGTTTGAAAAGACGCACGGAAGCTGAAGCTGCCAGGCCTGCTCGAGCATCGGACTGCCCTCATCGGTGATAAACATGAAATGTTCGTTGGCGGACACTCCCGGCGTTTCTGCAGCCAGGTTATAGAAATAATGAAAAAGAGAGACGATTTCCAGGGTCGATCCCGATTTCGAAGAAACAATAAACAGCGTTTTTGCCAGGTTGAGTTTTTCGGCCACGCCATGAATGGTTTGCGGATCGGTTGTGTCCAGAATTTGCAGCCTGGGAAAAGCCGGCGCACTTCCGAATATATTATTGAATACCTCCGCCGACAGGCTCGATCCGCCCATGCCTAGCAGGACGACATCTTCAACACTGCCATTGGTAAACGGTTTAAGGGAAGCGCGTATGTTTTTTACATTTGCGGACGTTTCCAGCGGGGCATGCAGCCAGCCCAGTCGGTTGGAAATCTCCTGCGGCGATGGTTTCCAGACATGGAAATCGTTTGCCCAGATTCGCGCGGCAATATTGCTGCGCCTCATTTTATCCAATGCGTTGTTTACAGCGCTTTGATAGGAACCCAGTAAAAAAGAAACGCCCGCCGTCTCCATGACGTTCTCCTTCTTTAACGAACAGGCAGCATTTCTCTTGCTGCCGCGATAATATGGGCGGACGTAAAGCCGAACTTCTCATAAAGCACCGGCCCAGGAGCGGACGCTCCGAAGGTATCCATTCCGACAATTTTACCTGCGAGTCCTGTATAATGCTCCCAGCCCAGCTTGATGCCGGCTTCCACGGCAAGCCTGGCAGCCACGTTTGGGGGCATTACAGAATCACGGTATGCCTGGGGCTGACGGTCAAATATTTCCCAACTGGGAAGCGATACCACGCGAACCTTTACGCCCTCTTCGGTAAGCGTGCGGGCTGCCGAAAGTGTTATGGCAACTTCCGAACCTGTGGCCATCAGGATCAACTCCGGATTTGTTGACGACTCCCATAAGACGTACCCGCCCCGGCGCACACCGGATGACGGAGCACAGACAGAGCGATCCAAAACCGGCAAATTTTGCCGGCTGAAAACCAGTGTGGTTGGGCCTTCTGTGTTGGTGAGCGCAAGGCGCCAGGCTTCGAGGGTTTCATTGGCATCCGCCGGACGCAAAACGGTCATATTGGGAATTTGACGCAAATTCATAATCTGTTCAACGGGTTGATGTGTCGGTCCGTCTTCACCCACACCGATGCTGTCGTGTGTGAAAACAAAGATAACGCGCAGTCCCATAAGAGCAGCTAGGCGCATGGGTGGACGCATATAGTCGGCAAAAGTCAAAAAAGTTGCCGTGTAAGGAATCCACCCACCGTGCAGCGCCATTCCGACGGCAATGGCTCCCATTGCGTGTTCACGCACACCAAAATGGATGTTTCGTCCGGAATAGTCCCAGGCACCTCCCACCATGCCGTGGAGACCCTCGTGGGGTTGATCCGGGCTTTGGAAATCACCCAGACCCTTGAGCCAGGTGAATGTAGAGGGATTCAGATCAGCCGATCCGCCGGCCAGTTCAGGAACGTTTGCCGCAATGGACTGCATGATAGTCTCCGAGGCTTTACGGGTGGCGATATCTTTGGATCCTGCAGGAAATTCAGCAAGCGACGCGTCCCAGTTCAACGGCAGTTCGCCGGACAGTGTTCTTTCGAACTCATCAGCCCAAGCCGAGTCCTTTTGCCGACAGGCTGCAATTAACTCAAGCCACGCTTTTTCACTTTTTCTGCCACGGGAAACAGCCTTGCGGAAATATTTACCGACATCATCGGAAACATAGAAGGGTTCTTTCGTCGGCCAGGCGCAAGCGTCTTTCGCACCTTGTAGTGCCTTTTCTCCCAGTGGCGAGCCGTGGGCATCACAGCTTCCCTGTTTACCGGGTGCACCATAACCGATGGTGGTCTGCACACAGATCAACGAAGGTTTGCCGTTTTCTTTTTTGGCCTTTTTAATGGCCCGGTCGATGGCGGCCACATCATTGCCGTCCTGAACTTTCTGCACCTGCCAGCCGTAGGACTTGAAACGCATTTCGATATTTTCGGTGAAGCACAGTCCCGTGGAGCCGGCCAGGGACACTTTGTTGTCGTCATAAAGGACAATGAGTTTTCCCAGGCGCAGATGGCCGGCCAGCGCGCAGGCTTCTGCAGCCACGCCTTCCATCATGTCACCGTCACCGGCCATGACATAGGTATAATGATCGATAACGGTCTGTCCTTCGCGGTTGAACCGTGCCGCGAGATGCGCCTCGGTAATGGCCATGCCAACGGCATTGGCCAATCCCTGTCCCAGGGGTCCGGTGGTCACTTCCACACCCGCCGTATGCCTGTATTCAGGGTGCCCGGGCGTGCGACTGCCCCACTGGCGGAAAGTCCTGATATCGTCAAGCGAAAGATCATATCCCGTCAAATGCAGAAGAGCGTACAAAAGCATGGATGCATGGCCTGAGGACAGGACAAACCGGTCACGATCCGGCCATTCGGGATTTTTAGGATTATGTTTAAGATGTTTCGTCCATAAAGTAAAAGCCGCGGCAGCCGCTCCCATCGGCATTCCCGGATGTCCGGACTTTGCTTTTTCGATGGCGTCCGCCGCTAAAAACCGTATTGTGTCAACACACTTTGTTTGTAAATCGTCTTTGTCAGACATAAAGTCTCCTTAAGAAATTTTGACGCTTCTCATTAAAACAAACATCCAATTATTGCACGAAAAAAATTTATCGGGGGCGAAAGGGCAATGCATCATCGAGCCAGGCCAGATATTCTGTGCTGCCCCTGACAATCGGCACAGCAATGATTTCAGGCGTTTCGTAGGGATGCAGTTTTTTGATGACGGTTTCCACATTCGGAAAAAGGCCTTCGCGTGTTTTGATAAGGCAGAGGTACTCCTGAGCGTGCTCCACCTTGCCCTTCCATCGATAGATGCTTTCAATCGGCCCCGTAATCTGCACACACGCGGCCAGCTTTTCTTCAACCAAATGCCGCGCGATGTCCATCGCCTGCTCTTTTGTTTCTGTTGTCGTCATCACCTGAATAAATGACATCCTTCTACCTTTCTCCTCCATCCTTGTTCCTTGATCCTTTATCCTTTTTTTGTCATCTCATACATCATAATCGCCGCAGCCTGGGGAAGACTTAGTGAATCGGCTTTACCGTCGCCGGGAATTCGCCAGCGTTCATCCGCCAGCAACAGCAAATCCTCCGGCAACCCACGGCTTTCACTGCCCACAAGCAGAGCCGTCTCTTTTGCGGGTAGATGCGGCGCAACACCATGCTTCACGTCACTGCCAATCAAAAGGAAATTCCGTTTAATTTTAGGAAGCGCCGTTTGTAAATCAACATCCGTCAAAATGGTCAAATGAAAGATGCTGCCCATCGAAGCGCGGATAACCTTGGGATGGGTGACATCCACTGAATCCACGCTTAACATCATTTTTGTAAAACCAAACCATCGGGCGCTGCGCATCAATGCCCCCAGATTCCGGGGATTGGAAATTTCATGCCCAATCAGCAGGTGACCTCCGGAAGACTGAAGCCATGATGACAGGGAGGGTTTCTTTCTGTTTCTTACAATTGCAATGATACCCTCCGGCTCTTTGTCCTGGCTCAGTTTTTTCCATTCCTGACTCTTCAGTCGATAGACAGGGAGCTTCTCCGGCACACGCGTAATCAGTCTTTCCCAGTGTGATGTTTTACCAGGCAATACAAGAATCGCTTCTATCTGCCAATCACTTTTCAAAAGCTCTTCGACAACTTTGACCCCCTCGGCTAAAAACAGGCCTTCTTCCCTGCGAAATTTGACTTCGGTAAGTCTCGACCATTTCTTCAACTGGTTTTGCGATATGTTTGGAAGGTCACTTTGCATTCTGGTACTACTCCTTCATCGTCACCGGAGGAACTTCACCTTCCTCATTTTTCAGGTCAGGCCAGATCACCGATGACACAATCGACACGGCCAGAATGGAGATGATGACAAGGAGCGAAGCTGCTACCGGCACGTGGAAAAAATCCTCGATAAGCATCTTGACTCCGACAAAGGTCAGAATAGCCGCGAGGCCGTAATGAAGAAGATGAAACAATTTCATCAAACCGGAAATCGCGAAAAAGAGTGAGCGAAGTCCTAAAATGGCAAAGACGTTGGACGTGTAAATGATAAAGGGATCTTTGGAAATGGCCAGCACCGCAGGAATCGAATCAATAGCAAAAAGAATATCCGTGGTTTCCAGGGCGAGAAGAACAGCCAGCATCGGGGTGGCATAACGGATGTCGCCTTTCATGATAAAAAATTTGGCGCCGGAAAATCTATTGGTGACCGGCATGATGTAACGCAAAAGTTTTATCGCGATATTTTTGTCCGGATGGACTTCCGTCTGCTTGTTCAGCGCCATCTTGATGCCGGTGAAAATCAGGAAAGCCCCAAAGATATACATGACCCAGCTGAACGTATTGATCAGTGCGACGCCCGCGAAAATAAAAACACCCCGCGTCACCAGCGCCATTAAAATCCCCCAGAACAGCGCTTGGTGCTCATAGGCATGGGGAACGTTGAAAAAGCGGAAAATCATCATGAAAACAAAAAGATTGTCGATACTTAATGAATATTCAATAAGATAACCGGCAAGAAATTCCATGGCCTTGCCATGGCCATAAAAAAAGTAAATGCCCGTGCCAAACATGAGGGCAAGCGTCACCCAGAAAAGGGTCCACAGCAGGGCTTCCTTCATTTTTATAACGTGGGACTTTCGGTTGAAGACACCCAGATCAAGGGCCAGCATGGCCAGAATAAAGACAGCAAAAAACATCCACCACCAGACCATCGTTTCTGTTCCCCTGAATCAACCACCTTGCAGCAATCTTTCGAGTATGAAATGAACGTAATAAGATTGCGGCAGCTGCGTAGAATTAACACTCGTCCCGCGTGAGCGGAATTACAATGAACGGCCGAGCGCCTGGGCGGCGTTATGAACGATATCCCAGGCCGGACTGAACGGCGGGGCATAGGCCAGGTCCAGGTAACCGATCTGATCAAGGTCCATTCCCGCCCAGAGTGCTACGGAGAGCGCATTGATCCTCCCCACAGCTCCGGCGACACCCACCGCCTGCGCCCCCAGCAGTCTGCCCGATGATTTGTCGGCTGTCAGCTTCAGACCAATTTTTCTCATACCCAGCGCAGGCGCCATGGCGCTTCCCCATGTGATGTTGCTGACCGGTGAGAAACCTGCGTCAACTGCTTCTTTTTCTGAAAGGCCCGTGGCCGCGCATTCCAGGTTGAACAGTCGGAATGACTGGGCGCCGACAATGCCTTCAAAGGTCAGCGGTTTACCGCCGATGTTGCGTCCTGCGACACGTCCCTGTTTGTTGGCAATATCGCCGAGGGGGATGTTGACCCAGCGGCGGCTGACTTTATGAAACGATTCGCAGCAGTCACCCACGGCATAAACATTTTCCAGAGAGGCCTGCTGCGCGAAGTTAACGGCTATCGCACCGGACGAACCGACTTTCAAACCGATGGACTGTGCCAGCCGAGTGTCCGGCCGGACACCGATGGCCAGCAAAACCAGATCCCCTTCATATTCACCTTTGTCGGTCTTAACGCGAAGCGGCGCATTCATTCCGTCCTCTATCGCCTGCGCTGCGGCGTTGGCCACAAACTCCACGCCGTTGGCCTGAAGTTCTTCCAGCATCATGGAAGAAAGAGCCGTGTCCCAGCGGTTGGCAGGCAGCGGGTCTTTATGGATGATCGTCGTTTTGATGCCGGCGGCGGAAAGCGCTTCACTCATTTCCAGACCGATAAAACCGCCGCCAATGATGACAACGCGCTTCGCGCTTTTTTCCTGAAGCCAGGTTTTAATATGGATCGCATCTTCCAGATTGCGCAGAGAAAAAACACCGGGCAGATTAATCCCGGGCATGTCCGGCACAATCGCGGACGTGCCGGTGGCCATCACCAGAATGTCACAGGGAAAGTGACGACCGTCTTTTAGTTCAACGGATGCTTCCTTTGGATTGATGTTGACAACTTCCGCGTTGATCTGCACATCAATGCCGCCTTCGCGAAATTTTTCCGGCGTCCGGGCGATGAGTTTATTCACATCCTTGATCACGTCGCCGATGAAATATGGGGTTGGGCATGAAGCGTACGAAACAAATTGACCCTTCTGCAGAATGGTAACATTCAAAGAAGGATCATTGCGTTTGGCTTCAGCGGCCGTGGAACCTCCGCCTGCACCGCCGCCGACAATCACTAAATGCTTACCCATGTTGACCTCCGCATCATTTCTGACGGGTTGATGCTTGCCAGCGCCACAAGATGAATATGACACCCGTCATCATCATTGCCATACACAGGACTTGTCCCATTGTGTTGAAGCCCAGAACAAATCCCAAGTGCGCATCCGGTTCGCGAAAAAACTCTATGAAGAAACGCACCAGGCCATAGCCGAAGATATAAAGGCCTACGGTGAAACCGTCGAAAGGGTTCTTTTTGCGAATCGGCCACAGGACACAAAACAAAAACAGGCCTTCAAACAAGGCTTCGTAAAGCTGTGATGGATGGCGCAGACTTCGTGTCGGGTCCAGTGGAAAATACATGCCCCACGGCACCGTTGTCGCGCGACCCCAGAGTTCACCATTGATGAAGTTACCCAGCCTGCCGAACATGTAACCCAGGGGTACAGCCGCGCATAACCAATCACCGAATTGCCAGAGGTTGAGCTTGTGTTTATGGCAAACGTAAACCGTAACCAGCAAAACACCGATGAAGCCGCCATGATAGGACATGCCGCTCAATCCCACAAAGCGAAAACCGTTGGAGAGATCAAACGGAAGGATAATTTCCAGTGGATGGTTACTGTAGTAGCTGAAATTGTAAAAGAGGGCGTAACCGAGCCTTGCTCCCACAATCAGTCCAACCATTACCCAGACCATATAATCCTGTAAAAATTCTGTCGTAAGGCTGATCTCTTTGCGCTTTATCCGATAGGAAAAAAGGAAATAAACGACGGCAAAGGCGACCAGATACATCAGGCTGTAATAGCGCAGCTGAAAAGAGCCGATACTGAAAAGTGAAGGGCTGATATGTGATGGCAGGTGCTGCCAGGCGCTTATAAAAGATTCCATTGTTTAATATGTTTGTCCTTTCACTTCATCAATATATAATTCGACGCTGTGCACGGCGTTGGCACCGTCGCCCGCGGCGGTGATAACCTGTCGGAAAAGCTTGGAACGGCAATCCCCCGCGGCAAACAATCCTGCGGCATTCGTTCGCAAATTTTCATCCGTGACAATAAAACCGGCTTTATCCATATCCACCAGACCTTTAAACATTGACGTGTAAGGAAGACGGCCCACAAAAATGAAAGCACCGTCGGCCGTTATCGTCCTGATCTTGCCGGTGGTCACATCTTTAACCTTGACGCCCGTGACAAAATCAGAACCGGATATCTCCTCGACCGTAGCATTCCAGACAAACTCGATTTTCTTTTCGGCAAAGGCTCTTTTCTGCAGCATTCCCGCCGCACGCAGTCTGTCCCGTCGATGAATCACAAACACCTTTTTGGCAAAATGGGTCAGAAAAAGCGCTTCCTGAATAGCCGTGTCACCACCGCCCACAACAACGACATCGCGATTACGGTAAAAGGGCCCGTCGCAGGTGGCACAATAAGACACTCCTTTCCCGGCAAATTCCGATTCTCCCGGAACTCCAAGACTGCGCCACATCGCTCCCGTCGCAGCGATAATACTCAGGGTTTTATAAACTTTGTCTCCGGCGGTTACTTCCCAGGTCACCGGGGTGGAAGAAGAACTTGTGTTTACGGCGGTTACATCCTTGGGAAGAACTTCCAGACCGAATTTCAGCGCCTGTTTTTTGAAAAGCTGCATCAACTCAAATCCGCCGATCCCATCAGGAATTCCCGGATAATTTTCTATGATATCCGTAATAGTAATCTGGCTCACCGTACCTGCCCCTTCAATGAGCAGTGTTTTGAGCGCGGCCCGCGCGGCATAGATGCCGGCTGTGTACCCCGCCGGCCCGCCACCGATAATGACAACATCATAATCATATTCCGGCAAGATTCCCTGCTTCATAAAAATCTCCTGTTGTTTTGCTGTTATCTTTAATCAGGAAGATCTTGTTTTGTAAAGACTAAATTGATGAGATGATACATGAAAAAACCACAAATCATCACTAAAATTCGACAGCATTTCAGGGCTCCTCATGAACAGACAGATTAAAAATCACTTCCAGCATTCTGTTCACTCGCTGTCGAATATCTTTACATGATGCATCATCTTCAAAATAACAGTCCTTCTGCGTCAGGCCTAAACCTGATACGCAAGTCATCCTTCAAATATGTGGCATTAGGCAAAAGAATTATTTCGATACATTAAAAATATTAATAATATGAACCATAACATTGTGAATGGCTGCCGCCTAAATATTTTTCAAAAATGAATCAGATTTCAGGCTTCAAGGGCACGCATCAAAAATCAATCGCTTTTAGATGTCGGATTATTTTACGCTTTGGTTAAGACAGATAAATTTTGTACTCGATGTCCGTCAGAAAAATTTTTTGTATAATAAAATAATAAATATTATTAAATTGTTATAACAGCACAAAACTTTATGCGGGGCAAATATCTTATTTGGCACATACCTTGTAATGTGTTACTGAACACATAGAAATGTGTCAGTAATTTGTTATCTTATAAAACAAAGAAATAACAACCGAGGAGGAAATACAATGAAAAAGTTATTTGTTTTACTTGTTGCCTTGATGTGCATGATGGGCGTAATGTCGAACGCATCAGCAGCAACATACGCGGACATCGCTTTCGTGATTGACCAGTCCGGAAGCATGGGAGATGAATTCAGATGGCTTGGCAGTAGCATCGGTACCATCAATACTGGAATTCAATCGGCCGGAATCACAGCAAATTATGGTGTTGCGGGTTTCGTAGACACTTATGGTTCTGCAGACGCCCGAAATGCATGGGTAGATATGACCTCTGATATCGGAGCAATCACCACAGAAGTAAACTGGGCAGCGAGCCATCTCTATGGGTCCATGGAAAAAAGCTACAATGCCGCAGACTGGGCGGTAAACAACTTCAGCTGGACCGGCGGCAATTACGCCAAGGTCATGATCCTGATCACCGACGAATATCCCTATGCCGGGAATTCCTATTCATACGGCGGCCTGACAGGTGAATTAGCCGTTGCCAAAATGGCATCAGACAACAACATTCTTCTGAATGTCATCACATCGACAGGTTTGTATTCTTACTGGAATGATGCTGTCTACACCAAAGACGCCTATTCCGGTCTCTTTGATTTGAATTATCTGCGAACAAATCCAACTCAGTTTACAAATGACTTCATCGCTGCCAAGACAAAAGAGATCCAGGATTATCCGACAGGTGTCCCCGAACCGGCCACACTGCTGCTTCTGGGCCTTGGTCTTGTGGGACTCTCAGGATTGAGAAGAAAATTATAAGCGATCACAAAACATTGAAGTAAAAAGAGCGGGACCATCGATGGACCCGCCCTTTTTTTTTTGATTCAATTCCATTTTCCATTGTCCTTCAGATTCTTGATCCTGCATCAAACCTTCCAGCATATTGTTTCAATGAGATTTACATAAAACAAAAAGCGTCTCAAAACATGCAGACGCTTTTTGTTTTAAAGGTTTCATGATTTGATTTATGTCAATTCATCTTCATTCCTACCACCCGGGAGGGGGCGGGGGCACCAGAGGCGGAGGCAGGGGGGGCGGTGGACCGTAATAACGGCGATGCCAGTAGCGACGATGACGATAAGGAGGCGGAGGACCATCATAACCATGACCCCAGTAGCGGCGATAATGCCGACGGCGACCCCAGTCTCGGCGGGGACCGCGATCACGACCCCAACCCCGACGGGGAGGAGGCTGTTTGCGAAATTTCCGATCAGCGGGCGGTGGAGGACCCTGCGCAAGCAAAATAGAAGAATCATCATCGTGACCCTGGGCAAAAAGCAGTGAAAATCCCGGATCACGATCGTTTCCTGATGTATCTGCAGCTGCATTAACCTGAGCGGCTGTAGATACAATCATGACAGCTAAGATCATTGATAAGAAAGAACACTTCATCCAATAGTTCATTTTCACCTCCTGCAATTTAAATCACTTTGTTAAAATCATAAACCATATTCGTTCCAACATCTTTCCCAATCAACATTTCGACACGTTCCATTACATAATCATCAAAGCATGTTCATAAAATTATAAACAAATTGCATGCCTGTTATTCTCATATTTTACAAAAGAATGATTATTTCTAAATTCGTTATAAAAAATGGTAGCGGGAGATTTGGCAATATGTAAAGCAAACATGCGGAACATAACAGATTTTACGATTTCGCAGGTCAGCGCAGATCGTGAAAAAAAGTCTCTGAAGGGGAACAACAATTTATCCATGATCATCAATCCTTCATCTGAAGTTTTTATATACGTAAAAATTAATGTCCTGTCTACAAATATTGTAGGATTATCATAATCAAGGTGAACCGGGTGAACTTTCCTGGATAGCTCAAAATGAATTGGCAAGGCCACAATCCTTTCACTGGAGGTGTGTCTTAACCCATATTCGTGATTTTTCCGCAGGGATCATAGGGATGGAATCTCACACTATCTGTTTTATTTTTCATCTTTTTCAAAGGTAAGTTAGCGCCTGCACAGCAAAATGTTTGTTCCCAATCCATTAGGCATCTCACCGCTCACTCCTTTCAGCCAGCAGTGTCATGCAAGCGTATTTTATCAAAACACCCTTTTTTATGTGAAGATCATGGCTCAAAAAATCATGCCCAGGAGCAATATCGCAATAAATACTTAAATATCAGATAATTATATAACACAAAAATCTTGCAATAAATTCTCGCTTTTAAGACGAATTTGTGAGAAAGCATCTTAAAATTGGTAGAATAAGTTCTTCGAGGGAAAATTGTTATGAAAGTCAAAACCCAGGAGTTGTTTAATGTTTATTCACACTTGGCCGGAGTGATCGCCGCCATCATCGGCACAGTTTATCTGGCGATAGCTGCAAGTGATTCAACATCCGCTCTTGTCACTGCGCTTATTTACGGGATTTCCGTTGTCTTCCTTTTTTCAGCGAGCACGCTGTATCATACGTTCAAAAAAGAAGAGAACGAGCTTTCGTTCTGGAGGAAAATGGATCGAATGGCAATTTTTTTTATGATTGCCGGAACATTTACACCGATATGCTATTTCTGCCTGGAAGATCCATACAGATGGTACATGATCATCTTCGAGTGGAGCCTCGTGGGTGCAGGTGTCATTTCACAGATTTTTTTTCCGAGGGCACCGAGAAAGCTGTACGCTCTTATCTATTTATCCATGGGCTGGTCAGCACTTTTTACCGTCAGGCAAATGCTTGCCAACATGTCTTCATCCCAGGCAGTCCTTCTGGTTTCAGGTGGTATTGCCTTTACACTGGGGGCAATTATTTACGCCATAAAAAAACCAAGGATGTTTCCGGGTGTTTTCAGTTTTCATGAGCTCTTTCATATCATGGTTCTGATTGGAGGAAGTCTCCATTATGCGATGATCTACGGGGTCTTTTCCCGGGTTGGCGCCTGATTGATGAACCGCCCCTTCTTCCCCAAAGACAGCGGACCGGAAACAGAGATGCTTCTGGAAGCTGAATCAGCGTTATTTTTCAGAGAATATAAAAAGCATTTTGTCGCGGGGGAAACAAAACCTCCAGGTATCGGGAAACCTTTTTTCCTGCGTTCAACTCATACGGACACCGGTGTGCTTCTCATTCACGGCCTGATGGCCGCACCGGAGGAGGTCAGGGAGTGGGCGGATTTTCTGCATACAAAAGGCTTGACCGTTTACGCACCCAGGCTTTCTGGCCACGGGACATCGTCAAAAGATCTCTCGACCCGCAATTATCAAGACTGGCTTGACTCGGTTGATCGCGGTGTGCGTAGAATAACAAAAGAGTTTATGGCAAACGACGCGGACAATCCCCATATCAACTATCTGCGATGTCCGGTCAGTGCTTTCGTTCAGGTCAAAAAGCTCATGAGAAAAGTCGGCCAATCTCTCCCTGACATTAAAATTCCGTCACTGGTCATCCAGGCCAATCATGACCCCAAAGTCAACCCCGGAAGCGGTCCCGAAATTTTCAAGCGCATCGGTTCGGCAAAAAAACATTTTTCCTGGATTGATTATCATCAGCATGGAATTGTTCGAGGGAACATTGCCGCTCATGTTTTCAAAGAAGTTGAATCTTTTCTTGCATCCTGCGGTCTCATGAATCCGGTCAGGCAGTAGTGCCAGGTCCTGCTATTTACAGACTTCCTGCCGCAGGCGATTGCCGGGTGATTCAGGCTGTATATCGTACCAGCTTCTCTGATCCGTCCCCCCGGAATACAACTCCTCATCATCCGTGTCATAATGCCTTATGGATAATGTGCTGATTTTCAGTCTGCTGCAGTCTATCTCATACAAACACTTTTTGTATGAAAGCTTCCTGTATCCCCTGCTGGACAATCCATCTTTCGTTCTGGACTGAATTTCGGCCTCCCGGCCCTTCGCAGAATACACTTCTTTGCCCCAGACCTGCACAATATGTTTATATCCGTCTTTATCAACTTTTCCCTTTTTGTAAAAATAAGCATTGCCGTCATTGTCGTCATGATATTTTACCCACATGTAAGAAATATTGTCACAACTTATGAGCAGCACAAAAAACATAAATGCTAAAAAAATAACGGAGCTGATTTTTTTATATGCATCACTTTCGTCCTGCAGATCATGATAAAAGGCAGGCAGGCTGTCAACAAAGGGCTCTTTTTTTGAATCGCTAATAACATAGATCATCATACGCCGGCGGCATTCTAAATTGCCGCCGGCGCAGTTTTTTAAATCATAGTTTATGCAGGATGCTTTCGCTCTGCTTCCACATCATTCTGTCAGTCATTGTATAATGCTTTGAGTTGATCGCCGTATTTTTTCATGACATTTCGACGGATCAGTTTCATCGTCTGGGTCAACATGCCGTTATCCACGGAAAAGTCCTCTGTGATATAAAGAAATTTCTGAGGAATCTCATATCCGCCGAACGATTTGCGCAGATGTTCTGTGATCTGCTGAGAAATGAAATCCGTGCATTCTTTGTTGGCAATCGTTTCCTCCGGCGTTCCCTGTGCCCACGCAGCGGTCTTTGCATCGTTTTTCAGCGCCTCAAAATCCGGCACAACCAATGCCACATTGTACAGGCGGCCTTCACCGTAAATGATCACATTGGACACATAGCGGAGAATTTTTATTTCATTCTCGATGGATTCCGGATGGACGTACTTCCCGTTTTCCAGCTTATATTCATCCTTGAACCGGCCGGTAATATGCAAATACCCCTCTTCATCAAGCCAGCCGCGGTCTCCTGTCCTGATTCCGGGCAAGCCATTCCAGGTATCGGGCATCATTGTTTCTTTGGTTATGACCGGTTTGTTATGGTATCCTTGCATAACTTGCGCGCCGTACACAACGATTTCGCCATCAGGACTGTCTTCCCCTACACGTGATTTATCGATAACCACGTTCGTGTCCTTGAAAACCTTGCCAACCGTGCCGTACTTATTGCCCCGGCCTGGCGAATTGTTTGTAATAACGGGCGAGGTTTCGGACAAACCGTAACCGTCATAGGTGGGTACACCGACGTCACTGAAGAACATCGCGATTTCCGGTTTCATCATCGCCCCTCCGGTGACAACATGTTTCAATCTTCCGCCGAAGATAGCTCTGATCTGTGAAAATACCAGAGCGTCAAGGTCTTTAAAGTCTTTTGTCTTTTCAGCAAGCCCCCTGTTCTTGATGGCCTCGGCGCAGGCTGCGTCAAAAAATTGTTTTTTTACCGGATCCGCTGCCACGCCCTGCTGGATTTTGTCATAAATAATGTTGAATACACGCGGCACGGCAGACATATGGGTGGGCTTGACTTCACTGAAATTGACAAGAAGTTTGTCTGCGGATTCGGCAAATCCGAGACTCCAGCCGCCCAGAATATAAGTATGCAGATCAGCGGTCAGACCGAAACTGTGCGCCCAGGGGAGAATGCATAAACCTACTTCTTCTTCCCCGGCATCGAAAGTCGCGTGACACTCCTTGGCATTGTGCGTCATATTACCATGATGCAGAAGCACGCCTTTCGGATCGCCGGTGGTCCCGGACGTGTAAATAATAAAGGCCGTTTCGGACCAATGGGGTTTGTAGGAGGGGGTTGGATTGGCCTTGCCCATTTTTTCCAGTTCTGCCAGAGATTTTTCTCCCTCGCCGAACAGGATAAAAACATCCTTTAAGGTTGGAATGTCTTTTTGAAAATTCTTTATGACATCATAAATTTTCTGATCACGGACAAAAAGATACTTAATGGCCGCGTCCTGGATAATGTATTGCCAGACTTTTTGCAGCTCCTTTTCATACATGGGAACAAAAACCCCGCCCAGGCCGTGTGTGGCATTGCAGCAAACAAACCACTCCACCGAATTGCTGACGATAACGCCGACTTTCTCTCCTTTGTTCAATCCCAGCTTATTTAAAGCGCCCCGGAGGTTGTTTACTCTCTCGGCCACGGCGCTGAATGTTACCCATTCATATTGGTTGGTTGTTTTGTTCTTTGTACCGAACAGGTTGCGGGATCCAAACCTGGCTACGGAATTTTCGAAGAAATCGACCAGGTTGTTGGGCTTGGGATAATAGGCATCAAGGTTTGTTGAAGGGACAACGGCTTCTTTATTCGACATATACTACCTCCTTAGTTAGAAATTAACCATCGATTGAAATCCTGCTGAAAGGAAATTGACGAAACTGCCGATTCATGTTCCGGAAGGGCTCCTGCTGACGCGTGTATACCTGAAGCATATACTCTGATCCTGATCTTCATGAAGAAGCGCTATTGATCAGGTTATGCATTTTGTCATTGTTGCAGATATTCCAATATCCACATCAGACGCATCTTTTGTTTCATGCGAACTAACGTCCACTGTTCTTTTGTATAGGAAGATATTATTGAATGTCAAGAATATCTTGGCTTCAGAAGGTGAAATGTCCCTGGTATTTTGCAATATTTGTAAATACTTGATTTTATACTGGTGCCCCTGGGGCGATTCGAACGCCCGGCACACGGATTAGGAATCCGTTGCTCTATCCTGCTGAGCTACAGGGGCAGCCGTGATTTTGTGACAGGATGCGGGGATTTAACATTCTTTGAACGGACTGTCAACCGGTCAGCGTTTTACTTGATTGCAAGATCTTTCAGATGCGTTTCCAGCAGGCGGTCCTTATCAAACTTGAGAAGTTTCAGTTTTTCCGGTTTGGTGCCTGCAAAGGCGCATTTTGGCGCCAGTCCGATCAATTCCGATTCCAGAATTTCAACACCGCGTTCAGCAGCAAGTTTCGCCACCTGTTCGTAAATCATTTTCAGCGGTGTTTCTTTGCAGTTGGTCAGGTTCATGGATACCTGCGCCAGATTCCTGCTTTTTAAAATAACGCCGATGGCCCGCACATGCTTCAGGCCCCCGTTTTTTTCCCGGATCAAAGATGCAATTTTTTGAGCCAGTCTCAGATCACTGCAATTCAGATTAATGTTGTATGCCACCAGCAGTTCGCGCGCGCCCACAGCCGTCGCACCCGAACGCGGGTTGAATTCGGACTTTCCCACATCGGGCAGGCTGTCTGGATTATTCATCTTATTTTTAAGTGCTTCGTAGCCCCCGTGCCGGACATTGGCCAGTTCGCGGCGTTCGGGAACCATCGCTGCCTCTCCGTAATAATAAACCGGTACGCAGAACCGTTCATATAATTGTTGTCCAAAGAGGTGGGCAAGATCAACGGCATCAGCCATTTTTGTTTTCCCCAGCGGAATGAAGGGGACCACATCAACCGCTCCAAGTCGCGGATGCACACCTGCCTGAGAGCGCATGTCAATCAGTTCCAGTGCCTTTCCCGACGCGGCCAACGCCGCTTCCAGAACATGCTCCGGTTTTCCCAGAAATGTAAAGACGCTCCGGTTATGATCGCTGTCACCGCTGTAGTCAATGAAGTGAACATCGGGAAAAGACTTCAACACGCGGGCAATCGATTCGATTTTATCCAGATCGCATCCTTCGCTGAAGTTCGGCACACATTCGATAATTTTCATGTTTACACCTGATAAAATTTCAACGCCGGCAGTTCCAAACAGGTGAGCTTTCCGCCATAAACCGCCCCCGTATCAATACCGATTTTATTGCCGGCAACCATCGGTTCACTGAAATGAGTGTGTCCGAAGACAACTTTTTTCCCAAAATCATAGTCGGAATCAATAAACGTCTGCCTGACCCACTGCATGTCATAAAGAGACTGTTCATCAAGCGTTCTCCCGGGAAGCAGACCGGCATGCACAAAAATAAATTGATCCGTTTCGTAGTAAGGCAAAAGTTCTTTAAAAAACCTCAAATGATCCGCGGGAATCTTTTTCTTTCTCTCCCGCGGCGCATCCGACCGTAATATTCCGTATGCCCTGAGCGTCGCGAGACCGCCATTGGCCAGATAGATATCATCTTCCACGCCGTCCAGATACCTAAGCAGCATTGTTTCGTGATTGCCGCGAAGACAGATCATCTTCTGAAAGGTCTTTTTGAGCTTCAAAATATAATCCACAACGTCCCTGCTTCCATCCGCCCGGTCGATATAATCACCGATAAAGACCAGGGTGTCATTTACGGGATCGGCTTTAATCTCCCGGATAAGACGCTGTAGTTTGTCGAGACAGCCGTGTATATCTCCGATGGCGAATATTTTGTTCATCTTCCATTGCCGTGATCAACAGCACCTCAGTCTAAAAGAGCTGCCGTGAAATCCCTGCTGTCAAAGACCCTTAAATCGTCCAGACCCTCTCCGACGCCTATAAAACGGACCGGAAGCCCCAGTTCACCGGCAATGCGAACCACAACACCGCCCTTGGACGTACCGTCCAGTTTCGTAAGAACGATGCCTGTCGCCCCGATGTCTTCCTTAAACATTTTTGCCTGCGCTACGGCATTCTGGCCGGTTGTGGCATCCAAAACCAGTAAAATCTCGTGCGGCGCTCCCGGCAGTTCTTTGTTGATAACCCTTTTGACCTTTTTGAGTTCCTCCATCAGATTAGTCCGGGTGTGCAGGCGACCGGCAGTATCCACAATCACCACGCCCTTAAAACCCGCTTTGATCCTGCCCGCCGCGTCAAAAACAACAGCGGCCGGATCGGCATTCATTTTCTGCTTGATCACGGGCGCGCCGACACGGGTGCCCCATACTTCCAACTGTTCGATGGCTGCCGCCCGGAAGGTATCTGCAGCCACAAGCAGAATCTCATGACCGTCATTGTGAAGGAGATTTGCCAATTTACCAATGGTGGTTGTCTTGCCGCTGCCGTTGACTCCAATGGCCATGATCACGAAGGGCTGATTTTTCGGAATCATCAGCGGCTTTTCCATCAGCTGGAGAATCGCCATCATGCGTTCTTGCAAAACCTTTTTAATCTGTGATGCATCCTGCAGCTCTTTGCGTTTCACCCGCTGCTTGACATCATCAATCAAATCATAGGTAAACTGCGGACCCATG